>DAIDIF010000134.1 GCA_027451805.1 Acidobacteriota bacterium | reverse complement strand
TAGCCCGGCGTTGGGGTCGGCGGGGACTAAGCTCAAGTTGGCGCCCAGCCCTTGGGGAAAATCAGGCGGGCCGGCCTGGGTGAATTCCCGATCTATCTCGACCCGCACCGGCTCATAGGGAGACACGGCGATGGAGGCGGTGGCCGGAGCGCCAGCGACGGTAACTTCCGAGCTGCCGTACCAGCCGTGCTTGCCGTACCGGCTCTCGATCAGGATCCAGGTGCCGCTGGGCAACATGATGTGGCAGACGCCCTTGCCGGCACGGCCACCTCCCCACGGCAACATTGCCCCTTCCAGGTCGGTCACTTCGGTGGGAAAGCAGTTGTTGAGGCCCGGCGTCGAGGCGGTGACGGCAACGGGATAAAGCACCGCGCGGGTCATGGAGATTTCGATCTCGCGGGCGGAACCGGCGCGCAGAGTGACATAGTCGCCCGAAGCCGGGCGGTCCGGATAGTAGACCGGCAGATAGAGCCAGCCCTCGCCGCGCGGGCCATTGGTGGCGTAAAGGTAATATTGCCCGGCAGGCAGGCCGCCGAAGCGAAAGTTGCCTGAGAATCCGGTCGTTACGTTGGCGACTTGCCGCCATTGCGGGCCGCCGAACCCGGGCTCCTGCCTGCTCGCCTCGACCAGCACGTTTTCCAGCGGATTGCCCGAGGCGGACGTGACCTTGCCGGCCATCACCGCCTCCGGCGTCAGGGTAAGGGCCACGTCGCGCATGCCCGGGCCGACGTCAACGCCAAGCGGTTGCGGCGGATAACCCTCCGGCGGCACGGCGTGGGGAATATTCAGCGTTCCCAGACTGGCGTAGCCGGGCTTGCCGGCGGAGATGGTCTGGTAGCCGGCCGGGATACCGTCCAACTCGAATTGTCCGTAGGCGTTGGTCAACGCGGCCGCGGTAGACGTTATTTCGACCATCGCCCGGGCGATGGGCTGGCCGGTGACGGCGTCGGCGACGGTACCGCGGACGGTGTAGGTGGGGTGGGTCTGGGCGGCGGCCAGGGCCGGCAGAGCCAGGCCGAGAAGGGCTGTTCTCCAGGCATGCTGGCCCAGGCGCCACATGGCAGCTTGGACGTTCGCTGCGGCGGAAAAGTTCCCGCCGGCACGGCCTGTTTGCGCCGGGGGTTCCGCCCCCGCCGCCCCCCGTTGGTCGGCGCCCCGTGGCCGCTGCGGAATCGGCCGAGTGGGCCAACCGGCCAGCGTCGTTCCCCGGCGACGGAATGGGACCGAGGAGGGCACTCCATGCCTCGGCCTCGAGCTCGCCGCGGCTGAGGCGACGCGGCCGTCGCCGCGTCGGGCGGCCCGAACGCAACGCGAAAGTTGGCGGGCGGCTGGTAGGCTTAGAGCATGAAAGTTGCGTTGGCTTGCGATCATGGGGGGTATCCGCTGCGGGAACGGCTGCTCGAGGTGCTGGCGGCGTGCGGGGCGGAGGTGGTCGATCTGGGGACGTTCACGCCCGATCCGGTGGATTATCCCGATTACGCCGAGGCGCTGGGGCTGGCGATTCTCGACGGCCGGGCGGAGCGCGGGGTGCTGGTGTGCGGCTCGGGGGTGGGGGCGACGGTGGCGGCGAACAAGCTGCCGGGGATCCGCGCGGGCACCTGCCACGACTGTTTTTCGGCGCACCAGGGGGTGGAGGACGACGACTGCAACGTGCTCTGCCTGGGGGCGCGGGTGATCGGGCCGGAGGCGGCGGCGGATATTGTGAAGATCTTTCTCGGCGCGAAGTTCTCGGGTGCGGAACGGCATAGGCGGCGGGTGGGCAAAATCGCTATGCTGGAAGAGAAGTATTAAATCCCAACAGGAGGGAATGCGAGCCATGCCGAATCCGCTGCAGCGTCTGCACGACTTTGGACAGAGCTTCTGGTACGACAACATCCGGCGCGAGATGCTGCTCGACGGCGGTCTGGCGCGCATGGTGCGCGAGGACGGGCTGCGCGGGCTGACCTCGAACCCGACCATCTTCGCCAAGGCGCTGGCGCAGGGCACCGCCTACGACGCCGACACGCGGCGGCTTTGGACGCGGCCGGCGGAGGAGATCTTCCTGGAGCTGATGATCAGCGACATCCAGGGGGCGTGCGACGTGCTGCGGCCGGTGTACGACGCCTCGGGCGGGACCGACGGGTTCTGCTCGATCGAGGTCTTCCCCGACCTGGCGCGGGACGCGGCCGGCACGATGGCGCAGGCGCGCATGCTGTGGCAGCGGGTGAACCGCCCGAACGTGATGGTGAAGATTCCGTCCACGCCGGAGTGCATTCCGGCGATCGCGGCCTGCCTGAGCGAGGGGATCAACATCAACATCACGCTGATGTTCGGCTTTGCCAGCTACCAGGCGGTGGTGGAGGCGTACCTGGGCGCGCTGGAGAAACGCCTGGCGGCGCAGCAGCCAGTCGGGAAGCTGGCGTCGGTGGCGAGCCTGTTCGTGAGCCGGGTGGACACGAAGGTGGACGCGCGCCTGGGGGCGCATCCCGAGCTGCAGGGCAAGGCCGGGATCGCGAACTCGCGGCGCATGTACCGGCATTTTGAGCAGGCGTTCGCCGGTCCGCGCTGGGAGAAGCTCAAGGCGGCGGGGGCGCACCCGCAGCGGCTGCTGTGGGCCTCGACCTCGACCAAGAACCCGCAGTATCCGGACACGCTCTACGCCGACGCGCTGATCGGCGCGCACACGGTGGACACCATGCCGGACGCGACGGTCGAGGCGTTCCGCGACCACGGCAAGCCGGCGGACCGGCTGGGCGAGGCGATGGCGAATTACGCGACCGAGGTCGAGCCGGTGCTGGCCGGGCTGGCGCAGGCCGGCATTGACATGGAGCAGGTGGCGCTGGAGCTGCAGAACGAGGGCGTGGACTCGTTCGAGAAGTCGTTCCAGGAGCTGATCGCGGGGCTGAAGGTAAAGGTCGCGGCGCTGAGCCAGACCATCGGCGCGCCGGCGGCGGAGATGGCGCAGGCGACCGCGGCGTGGAAGCAACTGGACGGCGCCCAGGCGGCGGCGAAGGTTTGGAAGAAGGACGCGGCCTTCTGGAGCGCGGACGCCGGGGTGCAGGCGAAGATCGCCAACCGGCTGGGGTGGCTGGCGCTGCCGCAGGCGATGCAGGCGCGGGTGGGCGAGGTCAACGCGTTCGCGGCGGAGTGCCGCCAGGCGGGGTATAAGGACGCGGTGCTGCTGGGCATGGGCGGGAGCAGCCTGGCGCCAGAGGTGTTTCGGGACGTGTTCGGGACGGCGAAGGACGGGCTGCGCGTGCACGTGCTGGACACGACCAACCCGGACCAGATCGCGACGGTGGAGGCGGCGGTCGAGCTGAAGAAAACGCTGTTTCTGGTGAGCAGCAAGAGCGGCGGCACGATCGAGCCCAACAGCCTGTTCGCCTACTTCTGGTCGAAGCTGCCGGACGGGGCGCATTTCGCCGCGGTGACGGACGCGGGCACGTCCCTGGAGAAACTGGCCCGGGCGCACAAGTTCCGCCACGTGTTCACCAACCCGGGCGACATCGGCGGGCGGTACTCGGCGCTGTCGCTGTTCGGGCTGGCGCCGGCGGCGCTGGGCGGCGTGGACATCGCCCAGCTGCTGGCGCGGGCGCAGGAGATGGCGGCAGCGTGCGCGGCGGCGGGCGAGCAGAACCCGGGGCTGCGGCTGGGCGGGGCGATCGGCGCCTGGGCGCAGGCGGGGCGGGACAAGCTGACGTTCGTGACGTCGCCGGAGCTGGCGAGCGTGGGCGCGTGGCTGGAGCAGCTCATCGCCGAGAGCACCGGCAAGCAGGGGCGCGGGATCGTGCCGGTGGCGGGCGAGGCGGTGGGCACGGCGGCGGTGTACGGCGGCGACCGGGTGTTCGCCGCGATTGCGCTCGGGGGCGCCCGGGATGATGCGGCGGCGAAGCTGCAAGCGCTGGGGGCGCCGGTGGCGCGGCTGGAACTGCGCGACAAATACGACCTCGGCCGCGAGTTTTTCCGCTGGGAGTTCGCCACCGCGATCGCGGGCGCGGTGCTGGGGATCAACCCGTTCGACGAGCCCAACGTGCAGGAGAGCAAGGACAATACCATGCGGGTGCTGGAACAGTACCTGCAGGGCGGTGCGGCGGCGGCGGGCTTCGGCGCCCCGCCGGCGGCGGAGCGCGGCGGGCTGCGCTGGTTCGCGCCGGCGGCGAGCCCGGATCCGCTGGCGGCGTGGCTGGGAAGCGTGCAGGCGGGCGACTACGTGGCGATCATGGCCTACCTGGAGCGCGATGCCGAGACCGAACGGGCGCTGGAGGCGCTGCGGCTGGCGCTGCGCGACCGGCTGCAGGTGGCGACGACGGTGGGGTTTGGGCCGCGCTTCCTGCACTCGACCGGGCAGTTGCACAAGGGCGGGGCGAACACCGGCGTGTTTTTGCAGATCACGGCGCCGCCGAAGCGGGATTTGCCGATTCCGGGGCAGCAGTACGGCTTCGCCACGCTGCTCCAGGCGCAGGCGATGGGCGATTACGAATCGCTGGAGCAGCATGCGCGGCGGCTGCTGCGGGCGGATTTGGGGACGGCGGCGCCGGCGGACGGGGTGCGCGGCCTGCGCGAAGCAGTGGAGCTGGCGTTGGGGGCTCCGATGGCGAAGGCGAGGTAGACGATGGCAACGACCACGACCACTCCGGCTCCGAACCCGCTGCGGGCGGGGCTGCGGCTGCAGCGCACCGCGCCGCCGTGCACGGTGGTGATCTTCGGAGCCTCGGGCGATCTGGCGCACCGCAAGCTGATCCCCGCGCTCTACGCGCTGGAGCGGATGCGGCGGCTGTCGCCCTCGTTCCAGTTGATCGGGGTGGCGAACATGGACTGGAACGACGAGCAGTTCCGGAAGGAGATGCGCGGCGCGGTGCAGCAGTTCGCCACGCCGGACGACCAGGTGGGCGACCACGAGGATCAGGAGACGTGGGACGGGTTCGCGGCGCGGATGCAGTTCCTGGGCGGGGACTTCGACGATCCGGCGCTGTTCCAGAAGCTGGGGGCGATGCTGAAGCAGCTGCCGCAGGCGGGCGGGAACGTGCTGTTCTACCTGGCGATCCCACCCAGCCTGATCGGCATGGTGGCGCAGCAGTTGGGGCAGGCCGGGCTGAACCAGGTCACCGAGCAGGGCTGGACGCGGATCATCGTGGAGAAGCCGTTCGGGCGCGACCTGGCGAGCGCGAAGGTGCTGAACCACCAGCTGCACCAGATCTTCGACGAGGAGCAGATCTTCCGCATTGACCATTACCTGGGCAAGGAGACGGTGCGGAACATCATCGTGTTCCGCTTCGCCAACGGGATTTTCGAGCCCATCTGGAACCGGCGGTACGTGGATCACGTGCAGATCACGGTGGCGGAAGCGATTGGGATCGAGCGGCGGGGGAAGTATTACGAGGAAGCCGGGGCGCTGCGCGACATGGTGCAGAACCACCTGATGCAGGTGCTGGCGGTGGTGGCGATGGAGTCGCCGGTGCGGTTCGAGGCGGGGCCGGTGCGGGACGAGAAGGCCAAGCTGGTGAACGCGATCTGTCCGCTGCTGCCGGCGGGGGCGGCGAGCTACGACACGGTGGCGGTGCGGGGGCAGTACGGGCCGGGGTTCGTGAACGGCGAGGCGGTGGCCGGGTACCGGCAGGAGGGGGACGTGAAGCCGGACTCGACGCGCGAGACGTATGTGGCGCTGAAGCTGATGATCGAGAACTGGCGCTGGGCGGGGGTGCCGTTTTACCTGCGCTCGGGCAAGCGGCTGCCGCGGCGGGTGAGCGAGGTGGCGATCCAGTTCAAGGCGCCGCCGTTCAAGATGTTCGCCGACGTGGAACCGGAGATGGTGGAGGCGAACACGCTGGTGATGCGCATCCAGCCCGACGAGGGGATCTCGCTGCGCTTCGAGGCCAAGGTGCCGGGCACGGACATGCGGCTGCGACCGGTGAAGATGGACTTCCTCTACGGCACCAGCTTCGGCGAGCCGCAGCCGGAGGCGTACGAGACGCTGCTGCTGGACGCGATGCTGGGCGACGGGATGCTGTTCGCGCGCTACGACATGGTGGAGGCGGCGTGGGCGCTGACCACGCCGCTGCTGGAGGCGTGGGAAGCGGAGGGACCGGAGGCGGAGACGGCGCCGGCGTTTCCCAACTACGCGGCGGGGAGCTGGGGGCCGGAGGCGGCGGACGCGTTTATCCGCCGCGACGGTCGGGAGTGGCGGCGGCCGTAGCGGGCGCCGCAGGGCAACGCGATGCCGATACAGTGGACGGAAGCGCGCGGGGCGGGGGCGATCGAGCGGCAGTGGGGCGAGCTGCGCCGCAACGAGGAGAGCCAGGGGCGGGCGCTGACGCTGAATCTGATCTGCCGCTGCAGCGACGCGGCGGAAGCCGGGCGGATGGCGAACAGCTTATGGACGCTGGGGCTGCGGTATCCGGCGCGGGTGTTTCTGATCGCGCCGCGGCCGGCGGGGGCGGCGACGCGGGTGGCGACGCACCCGGCGGGATCGGAAATGGCCGAGCTGGCGATGGCGCCGGAACGGGCGGCGAGCCTGGTGGCGCCGCTGCTGCTGGGCGATTTGCCGGTGTTTTTGCTGTGGCGGGGCGCGGACCCGCGCGGGAACGGCGAGTTTCAGCAGTGGGCGGAGATGGCGCAACGGGTGCTGCTGGACAGCGACCGGGCGGGACTGGGGCCGGAGGCGCTGGCGGGGTTGATGCGCAAACTGCCGGTGACGTGCCGGCTGACGGACTTGAGCTGGGCGCGGCTGACGCCGTGGCGGCAACTGCTCAGCCAGGCGATGGAATGCCGGCGGGGCGTGGCGTCGCTGGGGGCACTGGCGTCGGTGAGCATCGCGGCGGATGGGGGCGGGGCGAGCCTGCCGGCGCTGCTGTTTGCGGGCTGGCTGGCGGAGCAATTACAATGGTCCCCGCTGCGCCGGATGGGCGCGGACGAGCTGGAGTGCGGGCAAGGAACCGGCACGCCGCTGCGGCTGAGGTTCGAGGCGGCCGGCAAGCGCGATTGGCAGTTGCGGCGGGTGCGGGTGAACGCGGCAGGCGAAGCGGATCGTATGCAAGTCGAGATCAGGCACGAGGCGAGGCGCATTGCGATGCAGGTGCAGGAGGACCACACCGAGATCGGGCGTTGGGCGGGCGCGGCGCTGAGCGACAGCGCCTGGCGGAGCGATGCCGCGCTGCTGGCGGAGGAGCTGTCGATTCGCGGCGGCGACTGGCTGTTTGAGCGGGCGGTGGAGCGCGGGGCGGAGGTGGCGGCGGCACTGGGAGCGCATCCGGCGTGAGCCCGAAGCCGCGTCCGGTTCATCTGGTTCCGTCGATCCTTTCGGCCGACTTCGGGCGGCTGGGCGAGGAACTGCGCGCGGCGGCGGAGGCGGGCGCCGACCGCTTCCAGGTGGACATCATGGACGGGCACTTCGTGCCCAACCTCTCCATGGGGCCGATGTTCGTCGCGGCGGTGCGGAAGCACTGCCCGCGGCCGCTGCCGATCGAGGCGCACCTGATGGTCGCGCGGCCGGAGCAGTGGATTGCACCGGTGGCCGCGGCCGGGGCGGACGTGATCATCGTGCACGCCGAGGCGACGGTACACCTGCACAGCCTGCTGCAGCAGATCGCGGCGGCGGGCGCGCTGGCGGCGGTGGCGCTGAATCCGGCGACGCCGCTGGAGGCGATCGACGAGGCGCTGAGCCCGCGCGCGACGACGCCCTTGGCGATGGTGCTGCTGATGACGGTCGAGCCCGGCTTCGGCGGACAGGCGCTGATTCCGGCGGTGCTGGACAAGATCGGGCGGCTGCGCCGGCGGCTGGACGAGCGCGGCCTCGAGTGCGACATCGAGGTGGACGGCGGCGTCGAGGCGGCGACGATCGGCGCGGCGCGCGCGGCGGGCGCGAACGTCTTTGTGGCGGGGAGCGCGGTGTTCGGGCACGCGGGCGGGGCGAAGGCGGGGATCGCGGCGCTGCGCAAGGCGCTGGCGCGCGGCGCGGCGCGGTGAGCGCCGAGCTTTACCGTTGCCCGCCGGCGGGGCGGAAGCTGGGGAGCGCGGCCGACGCGGTGGAACTGATCGGCGCGGCGGCGGGGAGCGGCGCGGGGTGGATTGTGATTCCGGCGGAGCGGCTGCGGAACGAGTTTTTCGATTTGAAGACGCGCGTGGCGGGGAGTTCCTGCAGAAGTTCGCGCAGTACGGGGCGCGGGTGGCGTTTGTCGGCGACATCGCGGCGCGCGTGGGCGCGAGCCAAGCCTGGCGGGCGTTCGTGGCCGAGTGCGACCGCGGAGCCAGCGTGCGGTTTGCGGCGAGCGAGGCGGAGCTGGAAGAGCGGCTACAGCGCCGTCACGGTTAGGCCGGGGATGAGCGCGAAGTGGCGGGGATTGGTGGTCAGCACCGCGTGGCCTAGCGCCAAGGCAGTAGCTCCGATCAGCAAGTCCGCGAACGGGACGGTGCACCCCCGACTACGTTGTTCTGCGTCGAGTTGCCCCGCGAGCAGGGCGGTCTCTTTCGTGTAAGGGTGCACTGCGAGCGCGGCGAGCAGATCGTTCAGGAAGGCCTCCCTGCGCAGGCGGATTGAAGCGCTCGGGGCGCGATGGACGCCGTGGACTATCTCGGTCAGGCCTACGGCCGAAAGCGCCGCTTCCTGGTCTCCGGCGATCCGCAGAACCCGGGCGACCATCTCATCCACCGTCTCGCCCCGGCGTTCCGCATCGATGACGACACTGGAGTCGAGAATCAGTCCCATTCGGGGGGGGTGAGCGGTTCCCGGTGGCAGTTGACGGCGGCCTCTACGTCCTTCGCAAAATCCGGGTCGGCGGTGACGTGGGAACCGCGAGCCTGAGCGATCCGGAGGGACTCGGAGAGGAGCCGCGTTCGCGGCTCGGCGGGGGCGAGGATCGCGACGGGCCGGCCGTTGTCCTCGATCACAACTTCGGCCCCCGCGCGCACACGGGCGAGAAGCGCGGCGAAATCGCTTGCGGCCTCGGTGTCCGAGACGTGGACGGCGCGCTTGGCCATGTCTGGATTATAGGCCGCGTGGGGAGGGCTGCGCGGGTGACGATCCGGCGGGGTGGCTGGGCCACCGTTTGCTCATGCCGCCCTCCCGTTGGTCGGGCTGTGGCCGTGCTTCGATCCACGGCAACGGACGCCCGCTGGCGCTCCGGGCGTCTCCCGGTTGCCGCGTAAGGTTGCCCTACGGCGTCACCGGGGCGAGCTTGCCGGCCATGCTGCGGTTGAAGGCGGCGAGGTCGACGGTGATGACGTGGCGGTAGGCCGTCTTGGCGGCGGCGAGTTTGCGCTCGATGCCGGCGAGGATGGGGTAGGAGACGGCGGTGGGTTGGTGGTCGGCGCCGCCGGCGACGTCGCCGGCG
>DAIDIF010000133.1 GCA_027451805.1 Acidobacteriota bacterium | reverse complement strand
GCCGCGCCGGCGGGCAGCGTGCAGGGCTCCGACGGTCGCGTCGACCACGCGGACAGCGCGGGCGCGCTCCCGCCCAGCGGGGCGGACCGCCCCGCCGAGGCCGCGCCCGCGGAGCGCCCCGCGCGCGACGCGCCGCCGCTCGCCGAGCCCGACTGGCCTTCGGTGCTGTCGGCGCGCGAGCTGCTCGAGATGATCGACCCGGACGAACTGGAGCGGACCGCGCGCAGCAGGGCGCCCACGCGGGTGCTGAACATGGCCTCGTACCGGGACGTGAACCGCCAGCTCAAGCTCGCGCGCCACGCCGCCGCGCTCGGAAACAGGCCATTCCAGTGCTACCTGCGTCTGCAGGGCAACGTCGATCCCGGCACCGCGAAGGCCTTTGTGCAGGCGTTTCGGGAGAAGGGCTACAGATGCACCCTCGAGGCCAAGGCCGAAGGCCAGGACTACCTACTTGTGCTGCGTCTGTTGCAAACTGCCGATCATCCGTCGCGCCGCGCGCACGACGCCGCGGGAGCGGCGCCGACGGACTAAACCGTAAAGTTAGCGCGCGCGCTATTTTTCCCCCGCCCCCGCTGTTTGTTGCGTCCCTTCCGCCCGCGGACCGGGCGCCAGCCGCTGCGAGATGGACCCCGCCGCCGCCGCCGCCGCCGAGGAACCGCTCGTTCCGGCGCGGCGCTCGCTGTGCGGCTCGAGCTGCGACCGGGACGTCTGTGGGCTGGCGTCCGACGCGGGGCGCGCCTACTGTGTGGACTGCCTGCGCATCGCGCTGGCCGCCACGCCGGCCGTGGCGGTGAAGCTCACCGAGCTTCGGCCGCGCTTCTGTGACATCGTCTGGGAGGGCATTACGGCGGCGGACATCTGCCACGCGAACCGCGGTCCGCACTGGCGCGCGATCACCGCCGCCGACACGCGCTCGCCGATAATCGCCGTGCGCGCGAGTGACGCCACGGGCGGCGGGGAGCGCCTCGAGGTGCTCGACGGGCTGCACCGCATATGCCGTGCGCACGTCGAGCGCGAACTGTCCATCCTCTGCAAGGTGGCGGCGCCCGAGCAGTTGGCACTGTGCGCCGTGGGCACCGCCGGGAACGGTACGGCGAACACCGCCGCCGTGTCGACGGCGTTTTCGCCGCTGCTGCTGGTGCGCCGCGCGGCCGCTGCCGCGCGGGGGTGCGCGCGGCGGGACAGCGGCGCCGGCTGCTGGCGCACGCTCGGCACGGTGCTCACCGCGGGCATCTTTGCGGCCATCCTGATCTTTGTGCTCAGCATGGTGGCGCTGGGCAAGTGAGCAGCCTGCGCGTGCACGCGTGCAAAAAAAAATTTTTTTGCCCAACACACACACCCACCCCCTAGCACATGCGCCCCGCGATCGCCTCGAGCGTCCGGCTGGTGGGCCCGGAGCTGAGCCGCCAGTGCAGCGTCTCCGCGCCGGTGGGGCACAGCCACGCGGCGAGGTACGCGCGCTGCACGCGGCCCGGGAAGAAGACGGTGGGCGGCGCCACCATGCCGGCGACGGGCGTCCGGCCCGGGTTGGGCCCCGCGGCGCCGCCGGTGAAGTAGAAGTAGTTGGTGGGCGCGCTGGCCGGCACGTACGCGGTGGGCACGTCGGCGTTCGGGTTGTAGTAGCCGAGCGCGGCGGTGCAGGTGCCGTTCACGCGGCGCACGCAGGCGTCGTCCACGAGCGGCACGAGCGGCAGCGAGAGGTTGGCCTGCACGGAGAAGTTGCCCGTCTCGCAGGGCGCCGCCGCGTTGGCGTCCAGGTCCGCGCGGAGGTAGTTGCCCTGGCCGTCGCCCAGCGTCCACGCCACGGCGGCCGCCGCGCCGGTGCACGCCGGCAGCTCCACGTTGAAGGCGTTCATCGAGGCGCTGCCCGCGCTGTAGTTGCTCGGCGGCCACTCGCTGGTGCTGGGCTGCCACAGGCCCGCGAGCGCCGAGAACTCGAGGCGGTTCACGTCGGACGGGTACGGCAGCGAGACGTTGAAGTTGGGCTCCTTGGTCAGGTAGCCGAAGCGCGCCACGCAGCGCGTGGCGGCCGGGCCCGCCAGGCGGCCCGCGACGCACACGCCGATCGGCACCACCGGCACGCCCTCCACCGGCTGGTCGCAGACGTGGCCGTTGTCCACGACGCCGTCGCAGTCGTCGTCGATGCCGTTGCACACCTCCGGCACCGGCTGGCCCGGCACGCACGTGGCGTTGAACGCCGCCCCGCCGCCGCCGCCACACTGGTACACGGTGCGGTTGCAGGCGCCCACGCCGCAGCTGCGCGCCACGGTGGGCGCGCCCCCGTCGATCACGCCGTCGCAGTCGTCGTCGACGCCGTTGCACACCTCCGCGCTGACGTTCAGCAGGTTCGGCACGCAGTGCATGGCCGGGTCGTAGCGGCCCGGCCGGCACACCGGGTTGCTCATGCTCGCGTTGATGCAGGCGCCGCCCGGCCGCGGGCCCGCGTCGAACGGCACGCCGCACACGCTGCCGTCGCCGCCGCACACGCCGCAGCTGTCCACGAGCGAGTTGGGGTAGCAGAAGCGCACCGCGGCGAGCGCGGCGTAGCCGTAGCCCGTGAAGGTCACGTCCAGGTGCTGCACCTGCGGCACGCCCAGGGGCAGGTCGATCGTGTTGGTGCGGCTGGTCTGCAGCGACGAGCTCCACAGCGCGCTGCGCGTGTCCAGCAGCGTCTGGTTGGCCGTGTACGCGCTCACCGTCATGCTGATGCGGTAGGCGATGTCGTACGTGCGCAGCGCGCGCACCGAGGCGATGCACGCGGGCGCGCCCTTCGCCACCGACGCGAACGACAGGTGCACCGTGTACGGGTCGATGCCGGAGGTGGCGGAGCGCATCGGGCGGAAGGGCACGAGCGAGTCGGCCACGACGGCGACGAGCCCCTCGGTCGGCGAGCGCAGCGCGCCCCAGGTCGCCGAGGCCGCGATCGTGCTGCTGTTCACCAGCACGATGGGGCACACCGTGCCCAGGTCCCGGCACTGCACCTCGCTGTCCAGCCAGACGCGCACGCCCGCCCCCGCGAACAGGTCCGGCGTCAGCAGCGTGCCCGACGCGAGGTAGCTCGACGCGTTGTTCTGGTACCCGGGCAGCTGGTCAAAGTTGAGCTCGTAGCAGCAGGCGCTGCTGCTCGTGTAGCACGCGCCGAACGAGGCCTGCGCCGCGCACCCGGCCGCCAGCAGCGCCACACAGGCCGCCCATGCCCACGCCCGCATCAGCGGCGGCGGCGGCGGCACCGGGCGCATGCAGACGGGGAGCGGCGCAAGAAGGAAAAAAAACACTTTCACGCAAAGGACAGACGCCCGGCACCCACAGGGGGTTTTATGGCCCTTGTGTCAAGAATGCGGTTGCCCAGCACACTCGCGTCGTAGGGATGCATTTCATTCAGTTGAGCATCTAGGATGTTGCTCAAGCCAAGCGCTCTGCGGACAGCTCGCGGATGATTTCATCCAAGGCCTCGTGGTCTGCCTCGAGATACGTGTCCTTGACGTGCTGTGCGAATGCGCGCGCGTCGCGCCCGTTTGCGTCGACAATCCTGGGGTCCGCGCCGTTGCGAAGAAGCAGACGCACACCCGTAGGGCTGGCAAAAACGTCGAGCACCATGTGAAGCGCGGTAAAGCCGGTGCCATTTGCGCGGCGGTTGATGTCACTGCCGCCGGCGATGAGCAGATCCACAAGGATCTCCGCATTTTCGGCGGGTCTGTCGTCCCAGCAGTTGATGGCAAAAAACGGCGTCGGCTCTTCCGCCGACATGTCCATGGCGTCGGGCTTGTCGGGCGTCGCGCCGTTCGTCACCAAAAACCTCACAAACTCGACGTCGGTGTAGTACACCGCCCAGCCAAGTTCGCAGGCCCCGCCGTGCGGCAGGTCGCTTACTCGCGCTCCAGCGGCCACCAAGAGTCGCGCAAAACACAGGTCGGGCGGCTCGCCGGACAGGTGTAGCGCTACAAAGAGCGGAGAGACGGGGCCGTCTGCGTGCCACAGCTTCAATGCGTAGCAGTCCGGCGGCAGATGATAGCTCGCGTTGACAAACTCGGGGAAGCACCGCAGCAGCGAGGCAAACTCGCACGCGTCCTGGATGGACGGCTGGCGACCCAGTACGCCAAACCACATCAACCAGTCGATCAAAGGGCCGACGGGCGAAGACGGATTGGGGTCCGGGTAACGATGCATGTAGACACCAGTTTGGGGCCGGGGGGGGGCGCGGGCGCGGGCGGACGATAGACTGCTACGTTTTCCAGAGGCTTGGCGCGGCCGAAAATTTAAGGTCTGCCGACCGAACCACACCAAAACGGCAAGATGGTTCGGTTTGTTTGAATCACCTCCCAGGAAAAACGGAAAAAAATGCGTTCAGCTCAGCCACGGTTGTCTGCGTAATTTTCCCCCTGCCCCGTCCCCATCC
>DAIDIF010000132.1 GCA_027451805.1 Acidobacteriota bacterium | reverse complement strand
GAAGCGCGGCGCGCAGTTGTGCTATAAACGAAGAACGGGCAGTGCTTTTGGCCCCGCACTCCTCAGTAGCTCAATGGCAGAGCATCCGGCTGTTAACCGGAGGGTTGTAGGTTCGAGTCCTACCTGAGGAGCCAATCCCCGCCCTTCCCCTTCCCGACTCGCAGACCGTGGCACGCCACCGCGTTGTATAGGACTGCACAGACCTTTACAGGTCTGCCCGCCAATACTGTTTTTAGAGTCCGTGAGGACTCGGAGCTCGCTCCCGATGACCATCGGGGCGCGGGGTCGGTTCAGGAGGCAGTGAAATGGCGATGCAGCATGAACTGGCAGGCCGCGATGCGGCCCTGCCGCGCGGCGGCGATGAGTTGACCCTATCGGGCCGGTCCCCGGAGCGCGACGGCGGCCGCCGCTTGCAGCGGAGGACGGCCTTGCTGCTGTGCGGGGCGGTTTGCGCAGCTCTGGTTGGACTGAACGCCGCCGTCGCGGCCCAGACGGTGCGGCCCGTGCCGGCGCAGGCCGACGGGTCGGGCACCATCCCGGTGTTCCGGGTCGATGTGGTGGGCAGCACCGTCGCGACGGTGAACTTCCATGTGCTGGGCGATGAGACCTCGCTGAAACTGCGGGGAACGCCGCTGTTGCCGTACGCCAAGGGCCAAGCGGATGTGCAGATCAAGCGCGGGGCCACCGCCATCCATTTGGAGGTGGAGAAGGTGAATCCGGCGCAGCGCTTCGGGGGTGAATACCTCACCTATGTGCTCTGGGCCATCACGCCCGAGGGACGCGCCCTTAATTTGGGCGAAGTGCAGTTGCGCGGCCAAAGCGCTTCGCTGCATGCGACCACGACGCTGCAGGATTTCGGACTGATCGTCACCGCTGAACCCTATTTCGGAGTGACCCGCCCGAGCGATATCGTCGTCATGGAAGGCTACGTCACCCCCAACACGGTGGGCGCGCGGGCCACCGTGCAGGCCAAATACCAGCTGCTGCGGCGCGGCGGATATACCCTCCACGTGGATCCTTCCCAGGTAACCACCCTGCCGCAGAGCCCCAAAGTTCCGCTGGATCTGTACGAAGCCCAGAACGCGGTCCGCATCGCGCGCTGGGCGGGCGCGGACGAGTATGCCCCCGCCGTGTATGAGAAAGCGGCGGCGCAATTGCAGCGGGCCGAAGAGTTCCAGGCGCGCAACGCCGGCAAAACCCCGGTCGCCTCCACCGCCCGCCAGGCCGTGCAAACGGCTGAGGACGCGCGCCTGCTAACCCTGCAACGCAAGGAGCAGGCACAACGGGCCGCCGTCGCGGCTCGCGCCCGGGAGCGCACGGCGCAGGCGCAGGCCGACGCTCAATCCGCTCAGGAGCAAAGCGCCAGGTCGGAAGCCGCCATGCAGATGGCGCAGGCCGGACAGCAGGCGGCCGCCAAAACCGCCGCCAACGCCGAGGCCGCGACCCAATCGGCGGAAGCCGCCACCCGTGCGTCTGATGCGGCGCGGCAGGAGGCCGAGGCCCAGGCCCAGGCGGCGCAGCAGCAGGTGGTCGAGGCCCGCGCCCGGCTGTTGACGCAGTTGAACTCCGTGATGAAGACGCGGGATACCGCCGCCGGCCTGGTCATGAGCATGCCCGACGTGTTGTTTGGCCTCAACCAGTCCGCCCTGCGGCCCGACGCGCAGGTGAAGTTGGCCAAGGCCGCCGGCATCCTGCTCTCTTACCCGGGCCTCACCATTCAGGTCAATGGCTACACCGATAGCACCGGCACGGCTACCTATAACCAGGCTCTCTCCGAGCGCCGTGCCTCCACCGTCCAGCAGTTCCTGACCACGCAGGGTGTCAGCCCCAGCGCGATAGCGTCGCAGGGGTTTGGCGAGACCGATCCGGCCGCGTCCAACGCCACCGCCCGCGGCCGGCAGAAGAACCGGCGCGTGGACTTGGTGGTAAATGGCAGCGCCATTGGCGGGCCCCCGCAGCGCCCGCAACTGAAGTAGAGCGGCGGCCTGCCGACGCCGTCAGGCGCGCCCCGGCCCGCCAGAAGCCGCCCCCGGGGACCCCCGGGGTCTGGGCGCTGGCGGGCTGGTTGTGGTTGGGGGAGCGCCGCCGGCGGCCTCCCCTCTTGCCATGCGGCGCCGCCGCCGCTAAAATGCGAGTGTGCCCTCGC
The DNA here is from genome assembly GCA_027451805.1 of Acidobacteriota bacterium. GTDB lineage: Bacteria > Acidobacteriota > Terriglobia > Terriglobales > SCQP01 > SCQP01. The sequence goes on along the minus strand of DAIDIF010000132.1, from coordinate 15,646 downwards.
ATTTGCGCCATGCGCCCCGGCAGGCCCGCGGAGTCCGGCGGGTCGACGCCCTGCTGCACGCCGCCGACGCCGTGATCGCCGAGGTGGGCTACGACGCGGCGACGATGTGCGCCATCGCCGGGCGCGCGCGGGCGGCGATCGGCTCCCTCTATCAGTTCTTCCCCGGCAAAGAGGCGATGGTGGAGGCCTTGCGCGACCGCTACCATCAGGAACTCGCCCTAGTGTGGCGCGAGTTGGAAAGCGAGGCCGCCGGCCTCAACGGGGATGAGTTCGCGGCCCGGCTGATCGCGCTGGTGGTGGAGTTTGGACGCAATCACCCCGCCTTTCTCCGCCTCATGGAGGCGCCCTGCGGCGGCGGCGCCTCGCTGCGGCGGAACAACACCCAGGCGCACATCGCGCGCGTCCTGCGGGCGCGCTGCCCGCGGGCGCCGCTGGCCGTGGTGCGGCGCCGCGCCGGCGTGGTGCAGCAGATCGTGCGCGGCTTGCTGACCCTCTATGCGCGCGCGTCCGCCCGGGAACAGCGGGCGCTGATGACCGAGTTTCGCGCCTTGCTCAGCCGTTATCTCGGCGGAGCGGAAAGCCGACACGCATGAACCATGCCTTGCTTGAGGAACGCGGCCGCCTGCGCCGCGCCGTGGGATTCCCCGTGCTCGCCGCCGCGCTGCTGGCGGCGGGCTGCGCCCGACCGACGGTGCACGCCAGCCCGCCGCCGGCGGAGGTGGAGGTCGCGCCGGTGGTGCAGCGCGACGTGCCGGTCTACGGCGAATGGATCGGCACGCTGCAGGGATACGAGAACGCCCAAATCCAGCCCCAGGTCAGCGGCTACCTGATCCGGCAAGACTACCGCGAGGGGGCGTTCGTGCGGCGCGGCCAGGTGCTGTTCGAGATTGACCCGCGGCCCTTCCAGGCCGCGCTCGACCAGGCGCGGGCGCAGCTGGCGCAGGCCCAGGGCCAACTGGCGCAGGCCCAGGCCCAGCTCGGCAACGCCCGGCTCAACGTGCAGCGCGACCTGCCCGAGGCGCAAGCGCAGGCGATTCCGCAAAGCCAGCTCGACACCGACCGCCAAGCCGGGCTCGCCGCCCGTGCCGCGGTCGCCGCCGCCCGCGGCGCGGTCGCCGCCGCCCGTGCCGCGATCGAACGCGCCCAGCTCAACCTCGGCTTCACCCGGGTGCGCGCCTTGATTGCCGGCATCGCCGGCATCGCCAAGGTGCAGGCCGGCAACCTAGTCGGCCCGCAGACCGTGCTCACCGCGGTCTCGCAGGTGGACCCGATCAAGTGCTACTTCCCCATCACCAGCCAGGACTACCTGCGCAGCCGGGCCGCCGCCGCCGCGGGCGAGGCGACGCTGCTCTCCACCCGGCATCCGGTGCCGCTGCGGCTGTTCCTCTCCGGCGGCGAGGCCTTTGCCCACGCCGGCCGCCTGCTGTTCGCCGGCCGCGCCGTGGACCCGGCCACCGGCACCCTGCAGCTTGTGGCCGCCTTCCCCAACCCCGGCGGCCTGCTCCGCCCCGGCCAGTACGGGCGCGTGCGCGCGCAAACCGGGATGCTCCAGCACGCCCTGCTGGTGCCGCAACGCGCCGTCATCCAGCTCCAGGGCCGCACCCTGCTGGCGCTGGTCGGCCCCACCCGCCGCGTGCGCGTGGTTCCGGTCGAGGTCGGCCCCCGCGTCGGCAGCGACTGGGTGATCACCGGCGGTCTGCGCCCGGGCGAACGCGTCATCGCCGAGGGCGCGCAAAAGGCGCGCGACGGCGCGCTGGTCGCGCCCGTGCCCTACCGGCCGGGAAAGGAGCGCTAAGCCATGTCGCGCTTCTTCATCGAACACCCGATCATGGCGATGGTGATCGCCATCCTCATGGTCGTGGTGGGGGCGATCACCATCCCCTCCCTGCCGGTCTCCGAGTTCCCCAACATCGTTCCGCCGGAGGTCAAGATCCAGGCCACCTTCGTCGGCGCCGACGCCAATACCCTGGCGCAGTCGGTGGCCACGCCGATCGAAGAGCAGATGAGCGGCGTGGACAACCTCAACTACATGTACTCGGTCAACGCCAACGCCAATGGCCAAACCACCATGATCGTGGACTTCGGCGTCAAGACCGACCCCAACACCGACCTGATCCTGGCGCAGATGCGCGAAACCCAGGCCTCGGCCCAGCTCCCTTCCCAGGTCAACAACTACGGCGTGATCGTGCAGAAGTCCACCACCGCGCCGCTCATGCTGGTCGCGCTCTATTCCCCGCGCGGCACCTACGACGCCCAGTTCCTCGCCAACTACGCCTACATCAACCTGGTTGACCCCATCACCCGCCTGCCCGGCATCGGCAACGTCCAGATCTTCGGCTCCGGCCAGTACGCCATGCGCCTGTGGATCGAGCCTGACAAGATGGCCAAGCTGGGGGTCACCGTCAGCGACATCGTCAACGCCCTGCAGGCGCAGAACGCGGTTCATCCCGCCGGCCAGATCGGCGGCATGCCCGCCCCGGCGGGCCAGGAGTTCACCTACACCGTCCAGACCGAGGGCCGGCTGCGCACACCCGCGCAGTTCGGCGCCGTCATCGTGCGCGAGACGCCGCAGGGCGGCATCGTGCGCGTGCGCGACATCGCCCACGTGGAGCTGGGCGAGCAGTACTACAGCCTGATGGGCCGGCTCAACGGCAACCCCAGCGCCATCATCGCCGTCTACCAGAATCCGGGCTCGAACGCGCTGCAGACCGCCCAGTCGGTGCACGCCCTGATGCGGCGCATGCGCGCCCGCTTCCCCAACGACGTCGCCTACGCCGTCTCGCTCGACCAGACGCGCGCCGTCAGCGACGGCATGCGCGAGATTCTCTATACCCTGGGCATCGCGCTGTTGCTCGTGATCCTGGTGGTGTATCTCTTCCTGCAGGACTGGCGCGCCACCCTGATCCCGCTGCTCGCGGTGCCGGTGTCGCTGGTCGGCACCTTCATCCTGTTTCCGGCGCTCGGCTTCTCCATCAACACCCTGTCCATGTTCGGCTTCGTGCTCGCCATCGGGCTGGTGGTGGACGACGCCATCGTGGTGGTGGAGGGGGTGCAGCGCCACATCGAGGCCGGCATGGCGCCCAAGCCGGCGGCGCTGGCGGCGATGCGCGAGCTCTCCGGCCCGGTGGTCGGCATCGCGCTGGTGCTGTCGGCGGTGTTCGTGCCCACCGCCTTCATTCCCGGCATCACCGGGCGCCTCTACCAGCAGTTCGCCGCCACCATCGCCATCTCGGTGGTGCTGTCCGCCTTCAACGCCCTCAGCCTCAGCCCGGCGCTGGCCGCGCTGCTGCTGCGGCCGCACAACCCGCGCGCGCACGGCCCCCTGGCCCGCTTCTTCGCCTGGTTCAACCGCGGCTTCGATCGCTCCCGCACCGCCTACCTGCGCGGCGCCGCCGCCCTCGGCCGCAAAACCGCGGTGGTGTTCCTCCTGCTCGTGCTCTGCACCGTGGGCGCCATCTTCGTCGGCCGCAAGCTGCCCACCGGCTTCCTGCCCGAGGAGGATCAGGGCTACCTCTACGTCAACCTGCAGCTGCCCCAGGCCGCCTCGCTGCAGCGCACCGCCGCCGCCGCCCGCCAGGTGGAGCACATCCTCAAGCACATGCCCGGCGTGCGCTACACCACCAGCGTCATCGGCTTCAGCCTGCTCAGCTATGTGCAGAGCAGCTACAACGCCTTCTTCTTCGTCTCCCTCCAGCCCTGGGACACGCGCCACACCCGCGCCGAGCAGTTTGAGGCGATCAAGGCGCGGCTCAACCGCGAGCTCAGCCGCCTGCCGCAAGGCACCGCCTTCGACTTCTCCCCGCCCCCCATCCCCGGCGTCGGCACCTCGGGCGGCGTCACCCTGATGCTGGAGGACCGCGGCGGCCACGACAACGCCTATCTCGCCGCGCAGGTGAACCGCTTCATGGCGGCCGCCCTCAAGCAGCCCGCCATCGCCTCCGTCAACTCCTCCTACCTGCCCGCCGTGCCGCAGGAGTACGTCCACGTGGACCGCGCCCAGGCGCTCAAGCAGGGCGTGCCGCTGGCGGATATCTACAACACCCTGCAAACCTTCATGGGCGGCCTGTTCGTCAATTACTTCAATGCCTTCGGCCGGCAGTGGCAGACCTACGTCGAGGCCGCCGGGCAGTATCGCGCCAACGTCGCCGACGCCAGCCAGTACTTCGTCCGCAACGCCGCCGGCCAGATGGTGCCGGTCACGGCCTTCGCGCGCTTCGAGCCCCGCACCGGCCCCGAGTTCGTCACCCACTACGACGAATACCCCTCCGCCCAGCTCAACGTCAACACCGCCCCCGGCTACAGCTCGATGCAGGCCATGGCGGCGCTGCAGCGCGTCTTCCGCCAAACCATGCCGAGCACCATGGGCCTGGGCTACGTCGGCATGTCGTTCCAGGAGCAGAAGGCCGCTCAGGGCGTCCCGCCGGCGGCCATCTTCGCCTTCGCGCTGCTGTTCGTGTTCCTCATTCTGGCGGCGCTCTACGGCAGTTGGTCGCTGCCCTTCAGCGTGCTGCTCAGCACCCCGGTCGCGGTCTTCGGCGCCTTCGGCCTGCTCTGGCTGCGGCGGGCGGTGCTGCTTGCGATCGAACCGGCCTATATGGTCACGCTGGAAAACGACGTCTTTTCGCAGATCGGCATGGTGATGCTCATCGGCCTCGCCGCCAAAAACGCCATCCTGATCGTCGAGTTCGCCAAGAGCGCCTACGACCGGGGCACGCCGCTGCTGGAGGCCGCGCTGGAGGGCGCCCGCCTCCGCCTGCGGCCCATTCTCATGACCTCGTTCGCGTTCATCCTGGGGTGCGTGCCGCTCTGGATGGCCACCGGCGCGGGCGCGGTCTCCCGCCAGATCATGGGCACCACGGTGATCGGCGGCATGCTCGCGGCCAGCCTGCTGGGCATTTTCCTGATCCCTCCCTTGTTCTACGCGGTGGAAAAGCTCTCCGGCGGCAAACGCCCACCCGCCGCGTTGGCCGCCGCACCTGGGCAAGGGGAGGGCGCGTAGATGCCGCGGCCCGCCAACCCCCGCGCCTGGCTGGCCTTCGGCCTCGCGGCGCTCGCCGCGCCGCTGCTGGCCGGCTGCCTGATGGGGCCGAACTATCGCCGCCCCACGGTGACGGCGCCTCCGGCCTACCGCGGCGCCACCCCCGCGCCGCCCGCACCGGGCGCGGCTTCGTTCGGCGCGGAGCACTGGCCGGCGGTGTTCCCGGACCCCATACTGCAGCGCCTCATCCGCACCGCCCTGGCGCACAACTACGACCTGCGCATCGCCGCCACCCGCGTGGTCGAGGCGCAGGCCGAGCTGGGCATCACCCGCGGCGCCGAACTCCCCACCGCGGCCGCCGGGGCCAGCGTTTTCGCCGAGCGCAATCCCAAGATCTCGCACGTCTTCCCCGCCTACACCGTCAAGGCCGGGGGCTTCAACCTGGACGCCATCTGGAACCTGGATTTCTGGGGCCGCTACCGGCGCCAGACCGAGGCCGCGCGCGCGCAGCTGCTCGCCACCCGCTGGGGCCAGCGCGCGGTGCGGTCCAGCGTGGTTGCCGGGGTCGCCGCGGCCTATTTTCAACTGCGCGCGCTCGATCTCGAGCTGGGTATCGCGCGCCGGACGCTGGCCGCGCGCCAGGATTCCCTCCGGCTGGAGCGGGTGCTGCACGCCCACGGCGGCGCCTCGCTGCTCCAGGTACGGGCCGCGCAGGAGCTGGTCTATCAGGCGGCGGAGCAAATCCCGCTGCTGCAGCGCGCGAGCGCGCAGCAGGAGGACGCCATCCGCGTGCTGCTCGGTGAAAATCCGGGGCCGATTGCGCGCGGCTGGACCCTGGCGCAACAACCCAATCCGCCCGCGGTTCCCGCCGGCCTGCCCGCGGAGCTGCTGGAACGCCGTCCGGACATCGCCGAAGCCGAGGCAAACCTCGAGGCCGCCAACGCCGATATCGGCGTCGCCAAGGCCGACTTCTTTCCCCGCATCACGCTCACCGGCCTGGGCGGGCTCGAAAGTTACGCACTCAACCAGTTATTCCACGGCAACGCGCGGCAGTGGAACGGCAACCTCTCGGTTTCCCAGCCGATCTTCGAGGCCGGCGTGCTGCGCAACGGCCTGCGCTTTACCGAGGCCCAGAAACAGCAGATGGCGCTGGCCTACCAGCAGGCCATCCGACAGGCCTTCCGCCAAGTCTCCGACGCGCTGATCGCGCTGCACCGCGACCACCAGTTCCGCGTCCAGCAGCAACTCCTCACGCGCGCCGCCGCCTCCGTCGAGCAGCTTACCGAAGTGCGTTACCGCAACGGCGGCGCCAGCTACCTGGAGGTGCTTACGAACCAGACCAACTATTTTGCCGCAGAGCTGAATCTGGCCCAGGCCGAACTCGGCGAGCGCCTGGCGCTGGTGCAACTCTACAACGCTCTGGGCGGTGGGTGGCAGCGATAGGCCGACACGGGCTGCGTCGGGCTGTGGCCGTGCTTCGATCCCCAGCAACGGACGCCCCGTTGGCGCTCCGGGCGTCTCCCCGTTGCCGCGAATCGCGACTCCGCCGGGTTCACACCTGGTCCTGGTGGAACGATCCTTGGCTCGCCAGCGATTGCTCCGCGCGCAGCGTGTTCACGCCCACCAGCGCCCACAACGGGCAATACCCCACCAGCCCGGTGATCACGGCAACGGCGCCCACAAGATAGCCTGCAGTTGCCCATCCACCGGCGAGAACGCCAGCCAACCCGAGAACGATCAAGGCCATTCCCGCCACAAACCGGATCGTCATCTCGTCAATGCCGACATTCCGCGTCATTTGTTGCCCTTTGGGGTACTATGCCAACTCCGCTGCACGCTGGCCGCCAAAGCTGATCTTCTTACTTCTCCGGGACTTGCAATATCCTGCGCAACTCCGCATCCCCATGGGTTGTTGAATTTCCCCAGGACCGCGGAATTTCCCCCACCTATGGAATGTCCGTTTTCAGGCGACGTCACGCGCTTGGGCTGGGACCGCAGGGGCTGCGTTGGGGATCACCAGCACTGGGCAGACCGCGTGCGCGATGATGTGATGCGCGGTCGAGGGCAATCGCGCTGCCAGCCCGCCCGCATGGCGCGCGCCGATCACGATCAGGTCAGCGCCCCGCTTTTGCGCCATCTCCAACACCTGCTCCTTCGGCTTACCGGGCGCGATGTCGTATTCCACGTTCGCCCAGACCGCCGCCGACTCCGGCACCGTCGACTTCAGCTCTTCGACGTAGGAACGCATCAAGGCGACGCCAACCTGGCGCTCCATATCCTTGGCCGGGGGCACATGCAGCAGGATCAGCTTGGCCTCGAACTCCTGCGCCAGCGAGGCGGCATATTCGGCCGCCGGCGCGGCCGTAGGAGAAAGATCGGTGGCGTAGACGATGGTCTTCATCGGTTCCACGCCCGCCTTCTGCCGCGCATGCCCCACCACCAGCACCGGCAGGCTGGCATGGCGAAAGATCTCTTCCGCGCCGGAGCCCAAGGCCGCATGGGACCAGCCCCTGCGTCCGTGCGTGCCGGCCACAATCAGGTCCACGCCCTCTTGTTGAATGTAGGCTTCCAGCGCCGGCCACATCGGGCCATGAAGGGCGGATATCCTGGTCCGCACCTGGCGCGCCTGCGCATCGTTGGCGAGCGTGGTCAATTGTTCCTCCGCGGTCCGGCGCAATTGCTCCAGGGTGGAATAGCGGACGTCTGGCACCAGGCCCTCGCCGGTCAAGTCCCCGCTCACCACGTGTACCAGATGAAGCGTCGCGCCATAGCGCTCCGCCAGCGCCAGCGCGAACTCAAACGCTCGATCCGACGTGGGCGAAAAGTCGGTGGCCAGAAGGATAGTCGCAAAATGCACTCGCCGGCCGCTCGCAATGTTCGTCATGGCGTCCTCCCCCTCCCAACACATTTGAGGATGCGCGCCGATTCGTCTCCGGTCTGTGCCGACCGTCACGCCGCCGCCTACGCCGCCAGTTGCTCCGCCAAGGCGTCGCCGATGGCAAGGGACGCGGTCGCCGCGGGCGACGGCACGTTGAGCACGTGCAAAAAAGGGCCTGCGCGCCGCACGCAGAAATCGTCCATCAAGGCGCCGTCGCGCTGCACCAGTTGGGCGCGCACGCCCGCCCCGCCGGGCAGCGCCTCGTCGGGGCGCAGTTCGGGCAGCAGCCCCTGCAGCGCGCGCACAAACGCCGCCCGGCTGAAGGAGCGCCACTGTTCGGCCAACCCCTGGCGCCAGTACCGCGCCGCCATCGCCCAGAAGCCGGTGTAGCCCAGCATCGCGGCGGTTTCCGCCCAGCTGGCGTCGAAGCGCCGGTAGCCTTCCCGGCGCCATGCCAGCACGGCGTTCGGGCCCGCCTCCACGGCGCCTGACACCCGCGGGGTAAAGTGCACGCCAAGAAAGGGGAAGCGGGCGTCGGGAACCGGGTACACCAGCCCGCGAATGAGGCCCGCGGCGCGCGGCGCCAGCACGTAGTACTCGCCGCGGAAGGGCAGAATGCGCACATCCGCCGGCGGCCGCCCGGCCGCCAGCGCGGCGATGCGGTCGGCATGGAGGCCGGCGCAGTTGGCGACACGGCGGGCGCGTAGCTCCCCCGCCGTGGTCTCCACCACCACGTCCTGCGCGTCGGCGGCGAAGCCGCGCACCGTTACGCCGGTGCGCACCTCACCCCCCGCGGCCGCGATCTCGGCGGCGAAGCTGCGGGCCACCGCGGCATAGTCCACGATCGCCGCCGCCGGCACGTGCAAGGCGGCGATGCCGGCCACGTGCGGCTCCAGCTCGGCGAGCGCGGCGCGGTCCAGCCGGCGCAGTCCTTCCACGCCATTCTGGCGCCCGCGCCGCTCGATCTCGACCAGGCCGGCGAGCTCCTTCGGCGTGCGCGCCACGATGACTTTGCCCGGAATGGCGAGCGGCAGGCCGCGGTCGCGGCAGTAGGCGATCATGCGCCGCGCGCCGGTGACGCACAGCTTCGCCTTCAGCGAACCGGGCCGGTAATAGACGCCGGTGTGCACCACGCCGCTGTTGTGGCCGGTCTGGTGGGCGGCGAGAGCGGCTTCCTTTTCGAGCACCACCAGCTTCAGCCCGGGCTGCCGCGCCAGCGCCGCCCGCGCCAGCGCGAGCCCGACGATGCCGCCGCCGATTACCGCGACGTCCGCACCGGCGCCGCGCACGCTAGAGTGGCTCCAGCGTTGCTGTCGCCGACGTTGGGCAGGAGTAGAGCATGGCTGGATCGGCTCTAGAGCCGCCCCTGTTGCCAGTTGCGCATCACCCAGCCCGCGGACCGCGCCGCCGCCGCGCGCGGGAGCCAGCGGACCGATGCCGCCAGCATGCGGTTGGCGCCGCCGCAGACCACGATCGGCCGCCGCGCTTTCAGGCCGCGCAGCGCCAGCGCCGCCACCTGCTGGGGGGTCTGGCCGCGCCGGGCTGGAATGCCGGCGGCGGCGAAGAAATTCGTCTGCGTCGGCCCGGGGCAGAGCGCCATCACGTGAATCCCCGCCGCACGCGCTTCCGCCCACAGCGCCAGGCTGAAGTGCAGCAGGAAGGCCTTGGTCGCGGCGTAGGTCGCCATATACGGCACCGGCTGAAACGCCGCCGTGGAAGCCACTTGCACGATCGCTCCGTGCTCCCGCCGCCGCATCTCCGCCAGCACGCCGTGGGTCAGCGCGACCGCCGCGGCGACGTTGACCTGCACCTCCTCCAGCTCGCGCTCCAGCCCCAGCCGGTCGAATTCGCCGCCGCTGCCGAGGCCGGCGTTGTTGATCAGCAGGTCGACTTCCCAGCCGCGCGCGCCGACCTGGTCGAGCAACTCACCCGCGCCGGCGGGCCGGCTCAGGTCCGCGGGCACGCACTCAATCCGCCGTCCGGGCCGGAGCAGCTGCTGCCGCAGCCGCTCCAGATCGTCGGCGCCGCGGGCGGTGAGGATGAGATCGCGCCCGTCCGCCGCGAGCGCCGCGGCCAGCGCCGCGCCAATTCCGCGGCTGGCGCCGGTGACAAGAGCGTATCCCATGCCGGCTCAGCGCGTGGGGACGTGACAGGCCGCCTGGCCGCGCTTCTCGAGATACTGCTGGTGGTATTCTTCCGCGCGCCAGAAGGGTCCGGGAGCGGCGATTTCGGTGACGAGCGGGCGGCGATGGCGTCCGCTCGCTTCTTCCTTGCGCTTCGACGCCTCCGCCTCGACCCGCTGCTCCAGGTCGAGAGGGTAGATCGCCGAACGGTACTGCGTGCCCACGTCCGGCCCCTGGCGATTCAGGGTCGTAGGGTCGTGATTCTCCCAGAACACGTGCAGCAGGTCGCGGTAGCTCACGCGCGCGGCATCGTATTCCACTTCCACCACCTCGGCGTGGCCGGTGCGGCCGGTGCAGACGTCCTGGTAGGTGGGATTTGCGGTGTGGCCGCCGGCGTACCCCACCGTGGTCGCGGTGACGCCGGGCACCTGGCGAAAGGCCGCTTCCGACCCCCAGAAGCAACCCATGGCGAACAGCGCTTTCGGCATAGTGCGATTGTAACGCTAGCGCTCGCCCGGGCGGGTCGGGGGGATTTCGAAGGCGTTGTTGAAGCGGTTGAAATAGTTGAAGATGCCCACCACCGCCGCAATCTCAACCACCGCCGCCTCGTCGAAGTGCTGCCGCAGGGCGGCAAACACCGTATCCTCGAGCGCATGCGAGGCGCAGGTCATCTGCCCGGCAAAGCGCAGCGCCGCCTTGGTCGCGGCGTCGAGCTGCAGCCGCTCGAACTCCGCCAGGTCGCGCAACACCGCTTCATCCCATCCCTCCCGCCTTGCCAAGGCGGTGTGCGAGGCCAGTCAATAGTCGCAAAGGTTGATCTGCGACACCCGCACCGCCAGCAGCTCTTTCAGCTTTACGCTGACCGCGCCCGGCTGCATCACCGCGCGGAAATGCGCCAGCATGGTGCGCAGAATCTCCGGCCGGTGCGCCATGCCGCGGAACATGTTGGGCACGTTGCCGCGCTGGCGGTAAAACTCCTCCAGCAGCGGTCGCACCTCGGGTGAGGCGGCTTCGGTCTGGATGCGGCTAATGCGCAACTTGCGGCCCCGGCGCGCCCGCCTGCCCAAAAGCGGCAATCGCCCGCGCCTCGTCGTCCTGCACGTCGAAGACGGTATAGAGCTTGGTGATCTGCAACAGGTCGTGCACCTTGCGGGTCAGGTTGAGCAGCTTCAGGTCGCCCCCCGAGCGCCGCACCTGCGTGAAGGCGTTGACCAACTCTCCCAAACCGGAGCTGTCAATGTAGCTCACTTCGCCCAAATTGAGCAGGATGCGGTTCTCGCCTTGGCTCAGCAGGTTGCGGACCATGTCGCGCAGGGTGGTGCTGCCGTCGCCGAGCGTGATCCGCCCGCCCAGGTCCACCACGGTGACCGTATCGATCCGGCGGCAGGTTGCTTTGATCATCTCTTCACCGTTGCGAGCGCGCGGCGCGCGCCACGCTTCATTATGAACGAGAGGGAGCCTGAGCTTGCCGGTGTTTGGTCAACCGCACCGAGGTGCCGGAGCTCGTGGGCTGCACCTCGACCTCGTCCATGAATGCCCGCGCCAGGAAGATCCCACGCCCCGACTGCCGCAGCAGATTTTCCGGCGCCAGCGGATCCGCCACGCCGGTGGTATCGAAGCCGCTGCCTTCATCGCGGATGGAGACCACCAGCTCGCCGGGCGAGAGATCGAACTCGATGGTGACCTTCTTGCCGCGGTCGTAGGCGTTGCCGTGCATCACGGCGTTAACCGTGATCTCGCGCACCGCCATCGCAATGCGATGGCGTTCGCCTTCGTCGAAGCCGGCGCGTTCGGCCACGCGTTCGGTTGCGGCCTCGGCCTCTTCCACGGATTCTATGCGGCTGTCGAGAACGATCGCCTGGTGCTGCACCATCGCCATTTCGTCAACTATCGGGACATGGCCCCTGGCCGCCGACGCCGCTGGCTGCCAAATTTTCCACAGCATACCTGAGCCGTTTTTCAACATGGCACGGCTCGGGTTGCGTGTCAAGGCAAGAGCCCGGGAAGATGGGGGGGCTCGGCCACCTTTTGCTCGAGCCGCCCCCGCGATGGTCGGGCTGCGGCCGTGCTGCGATCTCCGGCGAGTGGCGGCCGCGGGCGCTCAGGGGGCCTCCAGGTTGCCGCGATTTGCGAAGGCCGGTTGTCAGACCGGCATGGGGGTGAAGGGGTCAGGAAAGCGGTGCTCGGCCAACCAATGGACAATCGCCAACCACTCGCGCGCGGCTTGCAAGCGGTCGTCGCGGCTCCGCGTCTGCAGGCCCAATCCCAGCTCCCAGCGCATGCGCCGGAACAGGAAGATATAGAAGGCGCTGCGCGCGTCGCCCTCGCTGTAGCCGGCGTCCCGCGCCCAGGACCGCAGGAACTCGCGCGGGCGGCCGGGAGAGAACCACATCGCCTGCCAGCAAGCCAAACGCGGCCTGGCAGGTTCGGCGGGGCGGCGGGGCGGATTCGAGGTAAAGGTGAGCAGGTCGTCGAGCGCCGATCCAGCGCTCAAACCGCTCCAATCCACCACGCCCACGCGCCAGGGCGGCTGCCAAAGCAGATTGCCGACCCAGAAGTCGCCGTGCGTGGCCGTGGTGGGCAGATGCGGAGCGACGCGGGGCAGAGCGGGCAGCGCCTCCAGCAGAGGTCTCCACTCGGGATGCAGGCGGCGGTCGTTCAGCAAGCACAACCAAGTTTGCTCGGCCAACTCGCCCAGCCGGAGGGGCGCCAGACCCAACGCGTCCACCTGGGCCAAGCGCTGAAACCGCCGCAGCCAGTCCGCAGCGGCTTCCAGCAGGGGCGGCAGCCGGGCCCATGGCCGGGCGCTGCTCAAACACCAAAGGCGCCGCGTTCCCGCCACGGTCGACTGCACCAAGCAGGCGGAGATCTCGGGGCCGTCGCCGCATTCGCGCCAGGCCAGCCGGCGTGGCAGGTTGAGGGTGTGCGCCAAAGCGACGAGCCGCCCCAGCGCTTCGGCCTCGGCGCGCAGGCGCAGGCACGCGGCGGCGCCATACGCCGTCTTCGCCACCCATAGCGGGGCTTCGGCGCGCGGGGCAAAGGCCGCAATCAGGGCGCCGTCGTCGAGCGGCAGGCGCACCAACCGGGGGGCCAGGGCCGGCGCCGGGAGCAGGTCGCGCACCAGTTCATGCATGCTGCGACTCCGCGCCCAGCGCCGACGGTGGCTCGGGGCGCGCCAGCGAGACCGGCGTCAGGAGAAACGCAAAATCCGAACCCAGCCAGCGCCAGACCCAGGGGCGGGCGGCGGCGCGCTGCAAGGGCGAGGGCGCGTCAGCCTGGGCATAGCGGATGGCGGCGCCCTGCAGGGGCACCATTTTGCGCGGGAGATTGTAGCCGCCGGAGCAGACCCAGGCGGCGGCAATGCGCAGCCCGGCGTCGGCAAACAGGCGGCGATAGCCGCGGTAGGTGTAGGTGTAGGTGCGATAGCCGACGTTGTCGGCGGTGCGGTAGGCGCGGCGCGCGCACACGCGCCGGGCCAGCGGCCGCGGCAAGAGGCTGGTGTAGGGGAGGCCGCTGTGATCGAGCGCGCCCCGCAGTTGGGCCCAGCCGCAGCGGTTCTCAATGGCGAGATAGATGGCGCCGCCGGGAGCCAACCACTCGCGCAGCCGGCACAGGAACTGGACCTGCACCTGGCGCGGGCGGCCCCAGAGCTCGCGCACCGCCGCCCATTCGAGCACTCCGTTGGCGATGACGGCGTCAAATTGGTGGGGGGCGAGGGGCGCGTCATGAGCGTCGCCCTGCACCACCTCCAGCGAATCCAGACGCTCCTGGCGCTGACGCAGGGCGAGAAAGCGCGCGCGCTCGGGCACGCCTTCGAGCGCCACCACGCGGAAGCGGCGCGCCAGCGGCGCCGCGATGCCGCCCCAGCCGGCACCCAGATCGAGCACCCGCGCGCCCGCGCCCAAGGGCAGCAACTCGTGAAAGGCGGCGCGCTCGGGGGAGCTGATGTAATCGAAGAGAGCGCCGGACAATTGCTCGGCCGCGGCTTCGCGCCAGCCGACTTGCCCGGCCCGCCACAGCAGATGGCGCATCGCGCTCTGGCTGATCTCGCCCCAATAGGGAGTGGCCGCCCCCAGCACCGCCCTGCCATGCTGCCGGGATCCGAGGACACGCCCGCAGGCGCAGGCAAACCGGTCGCCGCCAAAGCTCACGCTGCGTCCGCAACTGCACTGCAGTTTCAGCGCCTCGCCCGCGCCGGCCAGGCTGTGCTGCTCGAACTCGCGGGCAAGCAGGTGCAGGGGGATCGAATCGCCGCCACGGTGCCAACGCCAGCGCTGGGACACCACGCCGCGGCTGAGGTGGAAGCGCAGGCGGCCGAGGCGCGCGCTCCAGAGCGTGCCCCGCACCTGGTAGCCGATGCTGCGGTGCGCCAACCGGGAGCGCTGATTGTCCAGCTCGGTCTGGCCGACGAGCCACTGCACGCCCTCGCCGGGCGGATGTTGGCGCAAATGAGCGTAAAGGTGAGGGACCGCGCCCAGCACCTGGGGGTCGGAGTAGATGTCGTAGATCCAGGCCATGGCGGCGGGCACCAGCCAGACGCAACCCAGCGCCGAGGGCAGGCGGGCGGGCCCGCGCCGCAGCCAGACGAAGGCCACCACGCGATCGTCCAGCCAGGCGGCGATGCAGCGGTGGGCCGCGGCCCAGCGGAGCGGGTAGGGTTCGCCCACCGGCGGGCGCAACCGCTCCAGCGCCGCGACCTGCTCGGGGTGCAGCTCGTCCACGCGCAGGCCGCGGGCCAGGCGCGGGGGCAGACGCAAGCGCCAGAGCGGCACTGCCACCATCTCGTGCGCCTGCAGGTCGAGCACCCGGGTCAAGCGCAAACGCGCGCGAGTCCGCCGCAGGAGATGATAGACGAGCACCCGGGGACCCTGGCGGGCGCGCTCGCGCCAGCGCGTCCAGAGGCGCAAGCGGGGCGCGCGCAGCGGCGTCAGGACGGGCTGGCGGCGGGGTGCGGCGAGGCTCAAGGCTGGACCCCAGCCGCGGGCGCGCGCAGGCGCTGGCGGTCCACTTTGCCGCTCGAAGTGGCCGGCAGCGCGCTGCGCACCTCGATGCGCTGGGGCACCATGTAGGCGGGCAGCAGGCGGCTCAATTGCCGCCGCAGTTCGGGTTCTTGCACGGCGACGGGGTCGGCCGCCACAAAGCCGAGCAGCGCCGGCGCGCCCTCGGGCCCGGCGGTGACAACGGCGGCTTGGCGGACGCCGGCACAAGACTCGAGTGCGCACTCCACCTCGCGCAGCGAGACGCGGTAGCCGCGCAGCTTAATCACCTGGTCGCGCCGGCCCTCGAAGAAGAACCAGCCTGCGGGATCGCGCCGCACCAGGTCGCCGGTGTTGTACCAGCGCTGGGGTGGACCGTCTGCGGCTGGGCGCCAGCAGCAGACCTGGCGGCTACGCTCGGTATCGCCCCAGTAGCCGGCCAGGATGCCGGGGCCGCGCGCCCACAAAAAACCCACCTCGGGCGCCGGGAGCGGGACACCGGCAGCGTCGGCGATGGCGAGCTCGAAGTTGGGGCAGGCGACGCCGAGCGGGAGGGGGGCGAGCGGGGGGGTGCCGGGGCGCCAGCGCGGCAGGCGATAGTGGGTGCAAACATTGGTTTCGGTGGGGCCGTACCAGTTGTGGAAGGCGGCCTGGGGGAGGGCGCGGCGCCAGGTCTCGAGCGCCGGCGGCG
>DAIDIF010000131.1 GCA_027451805.1 Acidobacteriota bacterium | reverse complement strand
TGATCGCTTGCGCAGGGTCGCGTTGGCGCTCCACCCGGCCGGCCACGGTGACCCGCCAGACCGCGCAAGTCACGCCTTAAACGTACAGGGTCGCGCGGCGAAGCCGCGCGGGGTCCCGCGCCAGTCAATTGCGCCGCGCCTGCCGGCGCGAGCCCAAAAAAAACAGGATGCGCTTGCGCGCATCCTGTCTCTTTGCTTCTGCCTTTGGCAATCGCAGGGGCTCCGGCAGGAGCCCCTGCCAAGTGGGACTACTTCTTCTTCTTGGCGGTTTTCTTCGCGGCCTTCTTCGCCGGTTTCTTGGCAGCCATATTTCCTCCTTTGAGCTTCCCTCAACAACCCCTTGATCTGGGGCTGTTGAAATCACCACCCAACATATAGTTCTTCCACTACATGCGAGTCAAGAAAAATCGTCACGCAGCGGAAGATTGTTCTTGACACCATCGTCACGCCTGATGGGTGGCTTTAAGCTTCGCCGACTTCTCCTCCACCTTGCCGATCAGCTCGCGCTTGAACTCCGCCAGCCGCGCCGCCAGCGCCGGATCGGCCAGCGCCAGGATCTGCGCCGCCAGCACCGCCGCATTGGTCGCGCCGGCTTCGCCCACCGCCACCGTCGCCACCGGCACGCCCGCGGGCAGCATCGCGGTGGAGAGCAGGGAATCGAAGCCCGCGAGCGGCGAGGTGGCCAGGGGCACGCCGATCACCGGCAGAGTGGTCTCGGCGGCGAGCGCGCCCGCCAGCGCCGCGGCCGCGCCCGCGCCCGCGATCAGCACGCGCAGCCCGCGTCCGGCGGCCTCGCGCGCGAAGGCGGCGGTGCGCGCCGGCGAGCGGTGCGCGGAGACGATCTCCATCTCGTAGGGAATGCCGAAGTACTTGAGCTGGGTCGCGGCCTTCTGCATCACGGGCAGGTCGGTGTCGCTGCCCATCAGGATGGCGACCAGCGGTGTGGTCGGACGGTTTGCGGCGGACATGAATCCTCCTGGAATCGGAAATCGAAGTGGGCGCCATCAACCCGCGGTCGGCGGCGCCGCGCCGATGTCGCGGCGCACCTGCATGCCGCGAAAGCGGATGCGCTCCATAGCATGGTAGCAATGCGCGCGCGCCGCGGCGAGCGTGCCGGCGCAGGCGCTCACTCCCAGCACCCGTCCGCCGGCGGTCTCCCAGCCGGCGGCGGTGCGGCGCGTGCCCGCATGAAACAGCAGCGCCGGCGGCGCCACCGTGTCCAAGCCGGTGATGGCGTCGCCGCGCCGCGGCGCGGCGGGGTAGCCCGCCGCCGCCGCCACCACGCACGCCGCCGCCGCCGCCAGCGGCGGCGGCATCGCCTCCGGCAGCGCGCCGTTCGCGCTCGCCAGCAGCAACTCGGCCAGATCGCCGCCGCAGCGCGGCAGAATCGCCTGCGCCTCCGGATCGCCGAAGCGCGCGTTGAACTCCAGCACCTGCGGACCGCTCGCGGTGAGCATCAGCCCGCAGTACAGCACTCCCTGGAAGGGCGCGCCCTCGGCCGCCATCCCGGCCAGCGTCGGCTCGACCACCAGGCGCAGCAGCGCCTCCGCCCATCCCGGCGGCAGCAGCGCGTCGCTCGAGATCGCGCCCATGCCGCCGGTGTTGGGGCCTTGATCGCCCTCGCGCAGGCGCTTGTGGTCGCGCGCCGGCGGCAGCAGCAGCGCGCGCTCGCCGTCGGCCAGCGCCAGCAGGCTGAGCTCGGGGCCCTCCAGTCCAGCTTCGATCACCACCCGCCGTCCCGCCTCGCCCACCAGCGCGCCGCTCAGCATCGCCTCCAGCGTGGCCAGCGCCTCGCGCTCCTCGCCCGCGATCACCACCCCCTTGCCCGCCGCCAGCCCGTCCGCCTTCAGCGCCACCGGATATCCGAACCCCGCCAGCGCGCGCTGCGCCGCGGCCATCGAATCCACCGCCGCGAACCGCGCCGTCGGGATGCCGTGCCGCGCCAGGAACTCCTTGGCGAAGATCTTGCTCGTCTCCAGGCGCGCCGCCCCTTGCGAGGGCCCGAACACCCGCCGTCCGGCCGCGCGCAGCGCGTCGCTCACCCCCGCCGCCAGCGGCGCCTCCGGCCCGATCACCACCAGGTCCGCCGCCTGCGCCGCGGCCGCCGCCCGCACCGCGGCGGCATCGCAGGGATCGCCCGCCACGCACGTCGCCACCGCCGCCATGCCTTCGCTGCCCGGCAGCGCCGCCACCTCGGTCACGCTCGGCGCTTGCCGCAGCTTCCAGGCGAGCGCGTGCTCGCGCCCCCCGCCCCCCAGCACCAGCACTCTCATGCCGTCGTCCCCCCGGTCGCCGGCGGCCCGGTCTCCAGCGCCCCGGTCAGCGCCCGCACCTGCTCGATGCCGTGCCGATGGCAGAAGCGCGTCAGCTCGCGCAGCACGTTCTCCGTCGCCTTCGGGTCCCAAAAGTTCATCGTCCCCACCTGCACCGCCGACGCCCCCGCCAGCAGAAACTCCACCGCGTCCCGCCCGGTGGCGATCCCGCCGATGCCGATCAGCGGCAGCCTCACCGCCTGCCGCGCCTCGTACACCAGCCGCAGCGCCAGCGGCTTGATCGCCGGACCCGACAGCCCCGCCACGCCGCGCGCGAAGCGGAAGCGCCGCGTCTCCGGATCGATCGCCAGCCCCAGAAACGTGTTCACCAGCGAGAGCGCGTCCGCCCCCGCCTCCGCCGCCGCCCGCGCCGTCACCCCGATATCGGCCACGTTGGGGGTCAGCTTCACGATCAGCGGCCGCCGCGACGCCCGCTTGCACGCCCCCACCAGCTCCGCCAGCAGCGTCGGGTCGGCGCCGAAGACCATGCCGCCGCAGGCCGTGTTCGGGCAGCTCGCGTTCAGCTCGTAGGCGGCGATGCCTTCGCCCGCGTTCAGCGTCTCGATCACCTCGACGTAATCCGCCACCGTTTCGCCGAACACGTTGGCGATCACCACCGCCCCCAACTGCCGCAGCCGCGGCAGCCGCGTGCGCACGAAGGCCGCCGCCCCGATGTTCTGCAGCCCCACCGAGTTCAGCATCCCCGCCGCCGTCTCAAACAGCCGCGGGCTGGGGTTGCCCGCCATCGGCTGCCGCGACAGCCCCTTGGTCACGACCCCGCCCAGGCCGGCGAGATTGACGATGTCCTCAAACTCGGTGCCGTAGCCGAAGGTGCCGCTGGCAGCCAGCACCGGGTTCTGCAGGCGCACGCCGGCGATGTCAACGCTCAAGTCCATGGCGAAAACCGGGAAAAGTCAGGCTCTATAATAATCGCTGGCGCGCCCGCCCTTCGTGCTGCGCCGCTCTCCATGCCGGATTCCAGCCCTGTTTTCGCCCCCGTCGACGAGCAACTTGCCTATCTGCGCAAGGGCGCGGCCGAGATCATCGCCGAGGACGAGCTGCGCCAGCGCCTCGACGCCTCCCGCCGCCGCGGCCGCCCGCTCTGCGTCAAGGCCGGCTTCGATCCCACCGCCCCCGACCTCCACCTCGGCCACACCGTCCTGCTGCGCAAGCTCAAGCACTTCCAGGATCTCGGCCACGACGTGGTCTTCCTCATCGGCGACTTCACCGGCCGCATCGGCGATCCCACCGGCCGCAGCGCCACCCGCCCCGCGCTCTCCGCCGACGAGGTGGCCGCCAACGCCGCCACCTACCAGGCCCAGGTCTTCCGCTTGCTCGATCCCGCCCGCACCCGGGTCGAGTTCAACTCCACCTGGCTCAGCCCGCTCCGCTTCGACGAAGTCGTCCGCCTCTGCGCCCAGACCACGGTCGCGCGCATGCTCGAGCGCGACGACTTCCAGGCGCGCTACCGCGCCGGCGAACCCATCTCCGTCCACGAGTTCCTCTACCCCCTCTCCCAGGCCTACGATTCCGTCGCCCTGCAGGCCGACGTCGAGCTCGGCGGCACCGATCAAAAGTTCAATCTGCTGCTCGGGCGCGAGGTCCAGCGCGCCTACGGCCAGCCCGCGCAGATCATCCTCACCATGCCGCTGCTGGAAGGCCTCGATGGCGTGCGCAAAATGTCCAAGTCCTACGGCAACTACGTCGGCATCGCCGAGGACGCCAACCCCATGTTCGCCAAGCTCATGTCCATCTCGGACGACTTGATGTGGCGCTACTGGCTGCTGCTCACCGACCGCAGCGAGCCCGCCATCGCCGCCCTGCGCGCCGAGGTGGCAAGCGGCGCCCGTCACCCCATGGCGGTCAAGAAGGACTTGGCCGAGCGCATCGCCGCCGATTTCCACGGCGCCGCCCCCGCCGCCGCCGCCCGCGCCGAGTTCGAGCGCGTGGTGCAGGCGGGCGAAGCCCCCAGCGACCTGCCCGAGCTCGAAGTGGACTGGAGCGAGCGCTTCGACCGCTCCCTCGCCAGCCTCGGCCTGGCGCCTTCGGTGAGCGAGGCCGCGCGCCTCATCCGCGCCGGCTCGGTCTCCCTCGACGGCGCCCCCTGCCGCAGCCTGCGCCTCGACGCCCCGCCCGCCGCCCCCGTGGTGGTGAAGGTGGGAAAACACCGCTTCGCCCGCCTGCGCCCAAAGAATCTAAAATAATCGCCATGCAGGCGCCACGCTATACGCGGCAATTGGAAGACGCCCCGTGCGCCCGCGGGCGTCCGTTGCCGGGGATCGAAGCACCGCCCCAGCCCGACCAGCGGGAGGGCGGCATGAGCACAAGGTGGCCGGGCCACCTTGTGTCTATGGCGGTGCTCGCGGCCGCCCTGGCCGCGCAGTCCCCGCTGCCCCGCGTCACCTATACCCGCACCTTCCCCAACTCCGATCCCGTCTACCTCAAGGTCGTCGTCGCCCGCTCCGGCGCCGCCGTCTACGCCGCCCGCGAGCATGCCGGCGAGCCGGTCATGCGCTTCCCCTTCCAGGCCTCGCCCCGCGTCGTGCGCGCCATCTTTCAGGAGGCCGCCGCGCTCGGCGACTTCCGCGGCGCCAAACTCCAGTCCAAGGACAACGTCGCCTTCACCGGCAACAAGACCCTCGAATACGACGCCGCCGGCGTGCACGCCGCCCAGGACTTCACCTTCACCACGGTGCCCGCCGCGCGTTCCCTCACCGCGCTGTTCGAGCGCATCTCCGCCACCGGCGTCTACGCCCTGCGCCTGCAGCGCGCCCTCGCCTACCAGCCGCTCGACGTGCTCGGCATCCTCGACCAGATCAAGGTCGACTGGGGCCTCCACCAGCTCGCCGCGCCCCAACTCCTCGCCCCCGCCCTCCGCCGCCTGATCGCCGACCCCGGCCAAATGCAGGCCGCCCAGCGCCGCGCCCAACAACTGCTGTCGGCCATGCACCAGCGCTAAGCCGCCACGGCCGGCCCGCGTTCAAGCGAAGCCACCTTGCGGGTTTTCCCTCAAACCGCCGATGATAGCGCTATGGCCCCCGTTGCCACCGCCGAGCTGGCCATCTATCCGGGCTCCTTCGACCCGCCCACGCTCGGCCACCTCGACCTGATCGAGCGCGGCCGCCGCATCTTCCCCCGTCTCCTGGTCGCCGTGCTGCGCAACGCCGGCAAGCAGGCGCTGTTCACCTCCGGCGAGCGCGCCGAGATGCTGCGCGAGGCCTGCGCCGCCATGGACCGCGTCGAGGTGGCCGAGTTCGACGGCCTGCTGGTGAATTTTGCCCAGGAGCGCGGCGCCGGCGCGCTGCTGCGCGGCATCCGCGCCATCAGCGACTACGAGTACGAGTTCCAGATGGCCTGGATGAACCGCCGCATGGCGCCCGCCGTCGAAACCGTCTTCATGATGCCGGGCGAGGCCTTCGCCTACCTCAGCTCGCGCCTGGTGAAGGAGGTCGCCGCCGGCGGCCGTTCCGTTGCCGGCATGGTCACCCCCGCGGTCGAGGCCCGCCTCCGCCGCAAATTGCATCTCGACTGACCCATGGCCGCCGCCCGCAAACCCGACTCCCCCGCGCCCACCCCGCCGCTCGCCGCCCGCGCCGCCCGCATCGGCGTTTCGGCGACTTCGGCCGTGCTCGCCGAGGCGGACCGCCTCCGCGCCCAGGGGCGCGAGCTGGTGGATTTTGGCGTCGGCGAGCCCGACTTCCCCACCCCCGAGCACATCCGCGAAGCCGGCATGGCCGCCCTGCGCGCCGGCTTCACCCGCTACACGCCCACGTCCGGCATCGCCGAGCTGCGCGCCGCCGTCGCCCTGGCCCACGCCCGCGACTTCGGCTCCGCCTACGCGCCCGCGGACGCGCTGGTCACCGTCGGCGGCAAGCAGGCGCTCTTCAACGCCGTCAGCGTGCTGGTCGAGCGCGGCGACGAGGTCATCCTGCCCGCGCCCTATTGGGTCAGCTTCGTCGATCAGATCCGCTACGCCGGCGGCGACCCCATCCTCGTGCCCACCCGCGAGGAGCGCGGCTTCGCCCTCGACCTCGCCGACATCGAACGCGCCGTCACGCCCCGCACCAGGCTCATCCTGCTCAACTCGCCCGCCAACCCCAGCGGCGCCCTGCTCGCTCCCGAGCTCTTCGCCGGCGTGCTAGACCTCTGCCGCCGCCGCGGCCTGTGGCTGCTGAGCGACGAGTGCTACGCCCAGTTCGTCTACGACGACCACCCCTATAGCGTCGCCGCCGAACCCGAGGCCCGCGATCGCGTCATCATCGCCGGCTCCCTCTCCAAGGCCTACGTCATGACCGGCTGGCGCATCGGCTACGCCCTCGCGCCGCCGCCCGTGCTCGCCGCCATGCTCAAGCTGCAGAGCCACTCCACCAGCAACGCCACCTCCTTCGCGCAGAAGGCCGCCGTCGCCGCCCTCACCGGCACGCAGGCGCCGCTGGCGGCGATGCTGGTCGAGTTCCGCCGCCGCCGCGACCTCATCGTCCAGGGCCTGCGCGCCATTCCCGGCGTGCGCTGCGTCCTGCCCCGCGGCGCCTTCTACGCCTACCCCAACATCGCCGCGCTCCTCGGCCGCCCCTCAGGCCCCAAGACCACGCTCGAGTTCAGCGCCCGCCTGCTGCAGGAGCAGGGCGTCGTCACCGTCCCCGGCGAAGCCTTCGGCACCACGGAGCACATCCGCTGCGCCTACGCCGCCTCCGAAGCCGCCATCCGCGAAGGCCTGCGCCGCCTCGCCGCCTTTTGCGCTCTGCTAACATAGCTTTCGCGGTGCCTCTGTACGAATACCAATGCACCCGCTGCCACAAGCGGGTCGAAAAGATCCAGTCCTTCAGCGCCGAGCCGCTCACGGTGTGCGAGGCCTGCGGCGGCGAGCTGGAAAAGCTGATCTCGGCCCCGGCCATCCAGTTCAAGGGCACCGGCTGGTACGTCACCGACTACAAGAAGTCCGGCGGCGCCCCCGCCGAATCCAAACCCGCCGCCAAGGACGCCCCCGCCCCCGCCAAAGACGCTTCCTCGTCCGACGCCTCCGCCAAGCCGGCCGGCGCCTCCACCGCCGCCCCCGCCAAAGCCACCGAGAAGTAGCCGCGCCCCCGTCTGCGCCGTATCATGGCTCAGGTGGCCGTCACGCTCTCCATTCTCGGCAGCGGCAGCCGCGGCAACGCCGCGGTCCTCGCTACCGCGCATACCCGGCTCCTCATCGACGCCGGCTTCAGCCGGCGCGAGCTCACCCGCCGCATGGCCCTCGCCGGCTACGCCGCCGAGCAACTGACCGCCGTGCTCGTCACCCACGAACACTCCGACCACGTCGCCGGCCTCGCCAAGCTCGCCGCCGTCTGCCCCGCCCCGGTGCTGCTCAACGACGCCACCCACGCCGCGCTGGGCCCAACCGCCGCCGCCCTGCCGCGGCGCGAAGCCTTTACCACCGGCGTGAGCTTCACCCTCGGCGACATCGACGTCACCCCGTTCGCCCTGCCCCATGACGCCGCCGACCCGGTCGGCTTCAGCTTCCGCGCCGAGGGCGTCCGCATCGTCTTCGTCACCGATCTCGGCTACCTCGCCGCCAACGTCAAGGACCAGCTCCGCGCCGCCGACTGCGTCGTGCTCGAATCCAACCACGATCTCGATCTGCTCAAGTCCGGCGGCTATCCCTGGGAGCTCAAGCAGCGTGTGCTCAGCCGCCTCGGCCATCTCTCCAACGACACCGTGGCCGAGTTCCTGCGCACCGACTTCGACGGCGCCTGCGCCCACCTCGTCCTCGCCCACCTCAGCGAAAACAACAACCTGCCCAGTCTGGCGCTGATCTCCGCCCAACGCGCCCTCGCCCCCCGCGCCCGCCCGCCCCAACTCCACCTCGCCGCCCAAGACGCCCCCCTTCCCGCCCTCTGCTTCTAAGCCCCAGGGTAGGCAAGCAGCTTGAGCCACGGCTGGCGGCCCCGCCCGGCTCGCCCATCGTCTCATCACCCTCGGTCACCGGCGTTACGGCCAGGAAATACCTTAGTGCGGTGTGTGCTTTCGTCCGATATGCCGGCATCTTCCTTGACGCCGCGACCGGCGGGTTGCTAGAGTTTCAAGGATTGCGCAAACGTTACTACATCTTCGTCGTCCGTCATGACTGGGACGGCCAACTGCGCCGCACGCCCATCCCTGTGCAATGGGTTGCACTGTTTCTGATCTGCGCCGTCGTCGGTGTGGGCACCATCCTGGGATTCGCCGGTTCCTACGGCCGCCTGCTGACCAAGGTGGAGGCCTTCAACGAGATCCGCAAGCAGGAGAACCTGCTCTCGCGCGCGCTGTCACAGTCGCGCCAGGATGCCGATCAGTACAAGGCCGAAGTCGCCAGCCTGGGTAGCCTCGCCAGCGAAGTGAGCGCCCTTTATAACTTCAAGCACAGCTCCAGCATGAAGGACCGCCTGCGCAATGCGGTGCCTACGGCGGCGATCATCCCGGTCAGCGCCCCCGCCGATCCGCCCGACGCCACTCAGGCCTCGACGCTCTACGCCAGCACCCTCAGCAGCTTCCAGATCCTCGAAAACACCGCGCTGGAAAACTCCATCCCCCGCTACGGCTGGTCGCCCTTTGACCCCCGCGGCTGGCAGCCCGACATCTGGCCGGTGCGCGGCCGCATCACCAGCAGCTTCGGCGAGCGCATCGACCCCTTCCTGGGCGAAGGCGCCTTCCACGCCGGCATCGATATCGCCGTCCCCATCGGCACCCCGGTTCACGTCACGGCGGATGGCTTGGTCACCTTCGCCGGTTGGATGAACGGCTACGGCCGCACCGTGATCGTCAGCGACGGTCACGGCTACAGCACCCTCTACGCCCATATGTCCGCCCTCGCCGTCACCGTCGGCCAGCACCTCGACCGCGACGAAGTCGTCGGCTACGTCGGCGTTTCCGGCTGGTCCACCGGCCCCCACCTGCATTACGAAGTCCGCATCAATCACACTCCGGTCAACCCCTACCGCTACCTCGGCCATTAGGCTTGCGATTCCGCCTTTGCATTCTCGCCGGGCGGGATTACTCTAGACGCAGCATCGCAAGGCGATGCAGGGGAACCACTGATGCCGGAACCCGAAGCCCCGCCGCCCGGCGCCAGCGCCGGCCCGGCGCTGAGCCGCCGCAAGTTCATCCTCGGCGTCATCGCCGGCGGCGCGGTGGTGAGCGCCGCCAGTTACCGCTTGCTGGCGCCCCGCGCCGCCTCGCGCCCCGCCCTGCTCGGCGGCGAGCGCCTGCTCACGCTGCGCGTCAACGGCAGGCTGCGCCGCGCCGAAGTCGCCCAGCAGGAAACCCTGGCCTGGACGTTGCGGTACAAGCTCGGCCTCACCGGCACCAAGCTCGCCTGCGACCGCGCCGAGTGCGGCTCCTGCACCGTCCTGCTCGACGACGTGCCGCACTACGCCTGCTCCGTCCTCACCCACACCGTCCGCAACCGCGCCGTTACCACGGTTGAGGGCCTGGCCGCACCGGACGGCAAACTGCATCCGCTCCAGCAGGCGGTGATCGCCGAGCAGGGCTTCCAGTGCGCCTTCTGCATGTCCGGCTTCCTCATGGCCGCCGCCGGATTCCTCAAGACCAACCCCAACCCGACGCGCACGGAAATGGCGCACGGCGTCAGCGGCAACCTCTGCCGCTGCCAGGACTACAGCAAGATCCTCGACACGCTGATGCACGGCGCCGAGCTCATGAGAAAGGGGGCGCAGGCATGAGCGATCAAGCCCAATCCGGAAACCCCGCCGACGCCAAGCCGATTCCGTTTGGCCAGGGCTACAAGCTCATCGGCAGGGACTACTCCACCCCCGACCTGCCCGCCAAAGTCACCGGCCGCGCCAAGTACGCCGAGGACTTCCGCGCCGAGGGCATGCTCTTCGCCAAGCTCGTGCTCTCGCCCATGCCCCACGCCCGCCTCCGCGGCTACGATCTCAGCCGCGCGCTCGCCCTGCCCGGCGTCCGCGCCATCCTCACCCCCGCCGATGTTCCCCCCGCCGCGGGGCCGCACGGCGAGCGCGTCCTCACCGCTGAGCCCATGTTCCAGGGCGATCCGGTGATGGCGGTCTGCGCCGTGGACGAGGCCACCGCCGCCGAGGCGATTGAGAAGATTGAGCTCGATTTCGAGGCGCTGCCCTTTGTCATCGATCCGCTCGACTCGCTCCGCCCCAATGGCCCCAACCCGCGCGCTGAAGGCAACGTCTGGTTCGGCCGCGAGCTCAAGCCGCTGAAGTGGACCGAGGCCGACTTCGCGTCCTACGCGAACGGCCAACTCCCCATGGGCCACGCCCCCAGCGCGTGGTCCTACGGCGACCTGGACGCCGGTTTCCGCAACGCCGCGCTCGTCCTCGACCGTTCCTTCGTCACTCCCGACGTCAGCCACCAGTGCCTCGAGCCGCGCAGCGCCATGGCCTACTGGCAAAACGGCAAGCTCGTCATCCACACCGGCACCCAGAGCACCTACCAGACCGTGCCCGCCATCGCGCGCTGGCTCGGCATCCCGCAGGACAAGATCGTGCTCGTCAGCGAGTACACCGGCGGCGGCTTCGGCAGCAAGGTCACCGGCACCATGATCATGCTCGTGCCCGCCCTGCTGGCGAAAAAGGTCCACGCCCCGGTGATGATGCGCATCAGCCGCGAGGAGGAGCAGTACCTCGGCCGCGCCCGCCCCGGCTTCCAGGGCCGCATGAAGATCGGCTTCGACCGCGGCGGCCGCATCACCGCGCTCGACATGTTCGTCATCTGCGACAGCGGCGCCTACGGCTCCCAGTTCGACGTCATCGCCTCCGGCAACATCGTCTCCCTCCTCTACCAGCCGCCCGCCATGCGCTGGCGCGGCGTCTCCGCCATGACCAACACCCCCACCCGCAGCGCCCAGAGCGCGCCCGGCGGGTTGCAGGGCATCGCCATCATCGAGCCCATCCTGGCCGAAGCCGCGCGCAAGCTGAAGGTGGATCAGGTGGCGCTACGCATGGCCAACTCCGCCGAAGGCCCCGCCGAGTACGGCCCGGTGCGCGAGGGCCAGCGCGCGCACGCTACCAGTTGCTTCCTCAAGCAGGCCCTCGCCCACGGCGCCGAGCAGTTCCAATGGTCGCAGCGCGTGGCCCAGCGGCCCCGGCGCAGCGGCACCAAAATCCGCGGCGTCGGCGTTTCCCTCAGCGCCTTCAGCGGCGGCACCATCGGCTACGACGGCCTGCTGGTCATCACCCCCGCCGGCAAGGTGCGGTTCCATTCCGGCATCGGCAACCTCGGCACCGAGTCGGTGATTGACGTCCATCGCGCCGCCGCCGAAGTGCTCGATGTCCCCTGGGACGCCTGTGAGGTGGTCTGGGGCGACAGCTCGCGCCTGCTGCCCTACACCTGCGCCTCCGACGGCAGCCAGACCACTCACGCCATGACCCGCGCCGCCCACGCCCTCGGCCTCGAGTGCCGGCGCCGCCTGCAGGAGGTCGCCGCCAGGACGCTCGGCGGCGCGCCCGAGGAGTACGAAGTCGCCAACCTGCGCGTCTTCCACCCCGGCTCGGGCGCCGGCATGAGTTTTGCCGAAGCCGCGCGCCATGCCATCGCCCTCGGCGGCATCTACGACGGCCATCAGCCCAACCCCGGCGTCCATCCCGCCACCCAGGCCGCCGCCGCCGCCCTCGCCGGCCAGGGCCTGGTCGCCTGCGCCCGTGACCGCTTCCCGCACGACGGCGGCACGTATTCCTACGTTGCCGCCTTCGCCGAAGTCGAAGTCGACGTCGAAACCGGCAAATACTTCATCACCGACTTCCTCGCCTACGGCGACGTCGGCACCGTGCTCCATCCCAAGTCGCTCGGCGGCCAGCTCCTCGGCCGCTCCACTCTCGGCATGGGCCATGCCCTGGGCCAGAAATGGGTCTACGACCCGCACTACGGCGCCGCCCTCGCCCGCCGTTTCTACCAGACCAAGCCGCCCACCATCCTCGACGTTCCCGTGGATATGCAGTGGAACGCGCTCAACATCCCCGACCCGCAGACCCCAGTCGGCGCCCGCGGCGTGGGCGAGCCGCCGGTCGGCGGCGGTTGCGCCGCCATCCTCAACGCGCTCTCCGACGCGCTCGGCGACGAGATCTTCCGCCGCGCGCCGGTCAACGCCGATACCATCCTCACTTCGCTGGAAGCCGGCCGCCCCATGCAGCTTCCACTGGCTACCGGGATATAGGAGGCAACGGCAATGGCGGTCGTCCGCGACATCATGGCCCCCTTCGATCTGCTGCAGCCCTCCACCGCCGCCGAGGCCCAGCGCCTGCTCGCCCGCTACGGCGCCGATGCCTGGGTCCTGGCCGGCGGCATGGATAGCTTCGACTGGCTCAAGGACCGCATCAAAAAGCCCGCCGTGGTGGTGGATCTCAGCGGCGTAACCGAGCTGCGCGGCATCCGGCCCTGGAACGGCGGCCTCGAGATCGGCGCCATGACCACCCTCGCCGAGGTCGCCAATCATCCCGGGGTGCAAAAAAACTTCAGCCTGCTCGCCGACGCCGTCCGCCACGTCGCCTCGCCCCAGATTCGCAATCAGGCCACGCTCGGCGGCAACGTCTCCCAGGACGTGCGCTGCTGGTACTACCGCGCCGGCTGGCCCTGCTACCGCGCCGCCGGCGAAACCTGCTTCGCCGACACCCCCGTCGGCCGCAACCGCGAGCACGCCATCTTCGGCGCCGACCGCTGCGTCGCCGTCCATCCCTCCGACTCCGCTCCCGCCCTCATCGCCCTCGGCGCTCAGTTCGTCCTCCGCACCGCCTCCGGCGAGCGCGTCATCGAGGCCGAGGACTACTTCGTCGGTCCCAATCGCGAGATCACCCGCATCAACCTCCTCCAGCCCGGCGACCTGCTGGCCTCGATCCGCATCCCCTCCGATTTCGCCGGCGCCCGCTTCTACTTCGAGAAGGTCCGCGACCGCAACGTCTGGGACTTCCCCCTGCTCAACGTCGCCAGCGCGATGCGCGTCTCCGGCGGCGTCATCCAAAGCGTCCGCCTTGCCGTCAACGCCGCCGCCCCCACCCCGCTGCGCTTGCGCCGGGTCGAGGCCGCCGTCGCCGGCAAGCCGCCCGACGCCTCGACCGGCGCCATGGCCGGCGAGCTCGCCGTCCAGGGCGCCGTCCCGCTCCAGTTCAACGCCTTCAAGATCCCGCTCATGCGCAATCTGGTGAAGCGCGCCATCGGCGGCGTCGAGAAAGCGGTGTGGGCATGAATTCCCTCAACCCCATCGTCTCCGCCGTCAGCCCCTGGGGCCGCACCGTCGCGCTCCATGTCGCCTGGTACCTCATCTGGGTGGCGCTGCTCGCCGGCTTCTTCTTCATGGTGGTCCACGCCCTCTACGTCGCCTTCGCCGCCGGCCCCAAGCAGTTCGCTCCCACCGCCGGCGCCGGCAGCGTCCCTGCCCGCGTCCCGCGCCACTCCCTCGCCGCGCGCCTCTTCCACTGGATCATGGCCGCGTCCATGCTGACCCTGCTGTTCACCGCCTTCCTGCCCAAGCTCGGTGTCCATTTCAACTGGGTCGTCTATCACTGGATCGCCGGCCTGGTGCTCACCGCCTCGATCCTCTTCCACATCGTTCACGCTTCCTTCGTGCTCGACTTCAAATCCATTTGGCCCGACCGCGCCGACCTTGAGGACGCCCGTCATCGCCTGCGCCGCTTCTTCGGCCGCCCCGCGCCTCCGCCCCGCCGCTTCGCCAAGTACCCGCTCGACAACAAGCTCTACCACCTCGCCATCGTCTTGGCCGGCCTCGCCGTCATCGCGACCGGCGTGTTCATGCTCAAGCGCGTGCGCACCGGCTTCCTCGTCCGCAACCCCTACCTCTTCAGCGACCGCACCTGGGGCATGGTCTATGTCCTCCACGGCCTCGCCGGCGTCGGCCTGATCGCGCTGGTCATGGTCCACATCTACATGGCGCTGCGCCCGGAGAAGCTGGCCATCACCCGCGGCATGGTGCAGGGCTGGATCGCCCGCGACTTCTACCTCGAAGAGCACGATCCCGCGCGCTGGCCGGTGGCCTCCGCCGCCCGTGGTGAGAATGCCGGCGATTGATCTGCTGCGCGCCTGCGAAGCGCTCGAGGAGTGCTACGAGTTCACCCTCGCCTTCGCCGCCCAGGGCCATGGGGCCGAGCAAGGCAGTTCCGCCGACGCCCAGATCCGCGAGCGTCTCGTCCGCGCCGCCGCCGTCGCCGCCGAATTGACCCAGGTCGATGCGATGCAGTGCGGCAGCTTCGCCGCCGTCCTGGCCCGCGACGCCGCCGCCGCCCGCGCCGTCATCGAGCTGGTGCTCGCCCAGCCCGCCATCGGCTCGCAAATGGTGGATAGCCTCAACGCCTCCCTCCACCTCCGCGCCTTGCTCGCCGACATCTTCCTCCTCGCCGAAACCCTGGAAGCCCGCCCGGCCGCTCCCGCCGGCCGCTGATGTACTCCCCCGAGGTCCTGGCGGCGCTCACCAGCCCCCGCCACGCCGGCACGCTCGACCACCCCGCCGCTGTCGCCCGCCGCGACAACCCGGCCTGCGGCGACGTGATGCAGTTTGCGCTGACCATCGCGGCCGGCCGTCTCGCCGCCGTGCGCTTCCTGGTGCAGGGCTGCGTCCCCGCCATCGCCTGCGGCGAAGCGCTCGCCGCCTTGGCCGAAGGCAAAACTCCGGCCGAGGCTCGCGCCCTCACCCGCGCCGATCTCCTGCGCGCCCTCGGCGGTCTGCCCGCCCCCTCCCGCCACGCCGCCGCCCTCGCCCTCGAAACCCTCGCCGCCGCCCTCGCTCAGCTCCCGCCCGATAGCGCGCGCTGATACGCCGCCGGCGTGTCCAAATCCTCCAGCCCTTCCGCTACCTCGACCTCGACGATCCGCTCCGGCGAGCGCCGCAGCACCTCGCGCGCGTTCCCCGTCACCGGCTCCGCCAGCAGCGCCGCCACCAGTTCCGCTCCCGCCAGCAGCGGATGCCCGCGCCGGCCCGCGTGGACCGGCAGGACCGCCCAGTCCGTGCGCGCGTCGCACAGCCGCCGCAGCGACGCCTCGCTCAACGCCGGGCAGTCCACCGGCGCAATCACCGCCGCCTCACAGCCGCGTTCCGCCGCCGCCCGCAGGCCAATCTGCAGCGAGCTGAACTGCCCCCGCTCCGGCTCCGGATTATGCGCCACCACCGCCCCGCCCGCTTCCGCCGTCGCCCGCAACGCCTCGAGGTTCTGTCCCGTCACCACAATCACGGCGTCGCAGATTGGTCGCAGCGCCCCGATCGCCGCCCCCAGCAGCGTTCCCCCCTGCCACGCCAGCAGCGCCTTCTCCCGTCCCATCCGCCGCGACTCGCCCGCGGCCAGAATCACCCCCGCGGTCTTCACTTCGCCGCCGGCGCGTGCTCCCCCCGGCTCAGGTGCGGCAGCGGTGTC
>DAIDIF010000130.1 GCA_027451805.1 Acidobacteriota bacterium | reverse complement strand
TGTCGCGGTCTTTTCACGCCGGCTTTGCCCGCAGGCACACGGCGCGCTCCCCGCGAGCGGGTGAACAAAAGGGGGCAGCCGCCACACCCGGGTGCGGGCCATAGTGAATCAGGCGCCGGCGTTGAGCCGACAACGCGCCGCTGGAAAATGCAGCCATGCCCGGCACGTACCTAGGATCGCTTGGGGTTGCTGATGATTCCGGCGAGGCGGGAACGGACACGATGGCCGGGGGAGCGCTGGGCTGGGTGCTGAGCGCGGGCGCGGCGGCAGTGCCGGGATTGGGCATGTTTCTGGCCGCCGGCCCGTTGATGGCGGTGCTGCCACGGTTGACGGGCGCGGGCGACCGCGGCAGGCGTTCGCCCGGCAGAGCGGCCACGCTGCCGCCGGGCGCGCTGGCAAACCGCGGGTAGCCCCGCCGCCGGCTGGTGGGGCGACGATCCAGATGGAAAGAGGGAGATGAAACCATGTTACTGACGCATGTCGTGATCGTGCTGATTGTGGTGGGCGTACTGCTCTGGCTGGTCAACAGCTACATCCCCATGGCCCGCTCGATCAAGGGAATCTTGAACGCCGTGGTGGTGATTGTCGTGGTTTTGTGGCTGCTGAACGGTGTCGGCTGGATGGGCTCCATCCGCGGCATGCGCCTCGGGGGTTGACCGGGCGCGCCCGCTGGGCGCGGATCAGCGCTTCGGGTGAGCGGCGCCGGGGGCGGGGCCGTAGTGGCGGGCGAGGTAGTCCACGACTTCGCCGACCTGGGAGTCGTCGAGCAGGGCGCCGCGGCCGATCATGTCGTCCACGGTCGCCGCCCAACTGGCGCGGTCCTGGGGGTTGTCGCGGATGTTCCTCATGCCGTGACATTGGGTGCAGGCGGACTCGACCAGCGCCTCGACCTGGGCGTCGGACGCGGCGGGGGCGGGCGCGGCGGCCTGGGCCGCGGCGGGCGCGGCGGCGGGCCGGGGCATGACGCTGCGGTGGGCGCCGAGGGCGAACGCCACCAGGCGGTCGGGGGCGTCGCCGCCGGCCACGCCATCCTCATGGTGCACGCCGCCGAGCGAGCCGGGGCCGCCGACGGCGATGGCGACGTACTGCTTGCCATCGAGGCCCATATAAGTGATGGGGTCGGAGATGCCGTAGCCGCCCAGCGCGGACTGCCACAGCCGCTGGCCGGTGCGGGCATCGAAGGCGCGGAACTGGCCGTCCACGGTGGCGGCGATGAAGAGCACGCCCGAGGCGGTGACGGCGCTGCCGCCGATGGTCGGGGTTCCAGTTTGCGGCACGCCTTGCGCCGTCAGCTCGCGATAATCGCCCAGCCGGATCTGCCAGGCGATGTGGCCGGTACGGGCGTTGACGGCGGTGAGCCGGCCCCAGGGCGGCTGTTGGCAGGGGTAGCCATTCGCATCCACGAAGCGGACGCCGACGTCGGGGTTGTGGTAGGGCATGACCTCGCGCATCCCGCCCCGTCCTGGGCCGCGGCCGCGGCCGCCGAAGCCACCCCGCCGCCCCGCTATGCCGCGGCCGCGGAAATCGCCGCCGCGCCCCCGGCCGAAACGCTGAACCGTGGCGCCGGCCGCACCGGCCTTCACCATCTGCCCCAGACTGCCGAGGTCGCTGGTGTTGAGATAGATGTAGCCGAGGCGGGGATCGTAGCTCAACCCGCCCCAGTTGGCGCCGCCCACGGTCGAGGGAAAGTGCAGCGTGGGCTCCAGCAGGAACGGCTGGTAGGGGCCATGAATCTGCCATTTCGCGAAGAGCTGGCTGCAGAAGTCGCGGGAGGCGGGCGTGACCGTGCTGACGTCCTGGATGGTGGCGCTCTGCCGCGCCAGCGGCGGCGGCAACACGGGATACGGCTGGGTGGGCGAGGAGTGCTCGCCCGGCACGTCGCTCTGCGGCACGGGCCGCTCGACGACGCCGAAGATGGGCTTGCCGGTGCGGCGGTCGAGCAGGAACAGCAGCGCCGATTTGCTCACGGCGGCGACGGCGGGCACGTGGCGGGGGCCGGCGGTGACCAACGTGGTGGCGACGCCGTCGGTATCCGTCAGGTCATGATGCACCATCTGGAAATACCAGCGCCGCTGGCCGGTGGCGGCGTTGATGGCGACCACGGAGACGGAGTAGAGGTTGTTGCCCGGGCGATCGGCGCCGTAGTAGCTGTCGGCGGGATTGGCGGTGGCGACGAAGACCGTGCCGGTGGTGGGATCGAGGCTGATCGGCGCCCAGGCAGCGGGTCCGGAGCGGTTGACCTGCCCGCCGGGCCCCCAGGAGCGGCCGCCGGGCTGGCCCGGCTGCGCGGTGAGGTCGAAACGCCAGACCAGACGGCCGGTGATGGCGTTGAAGGCGGAAACCGTACCCGGAGGGCCGTGACTGGGGCCTTCCTGCAGGTCGGGGGCGACGATGAGCAGGTTTTTGTAGACCGCGGGCGGGGAGGTGAAGCCGTAGTTGCCGTGCCGGTACTGTGGCGGCAGCGTAGCGGGCACGCTGACCGCGCCCTGATCGCCGAAAGTGGGGATGGGTTCGCCGGTTTGCGGGTCGAGTTCAATCAGGCGCCCGTCGCCGGAGGTGGCCATCACCAGCCGCGGCGCATGGGTGCGATCACCGGGCCAGTAGGACAAGCCGCGGCTGACGCGCACCCGCGGCTCGTGGGGATCGAAGGTCCACAGCACCTTGCCAGAATCGGCCGCCAAAGCCACCACGTGCTCGGCGGGCGTGGTGAAGTACATCACGGTGCCGATCACCAGCGGAGTGGCCTCAAAGTTACGGTCCACCAGACCGGTGTCATAGACCCAGGCCACGCCCAACTTCCCGACGTTCTGGGGGGTGATCTGCGTCAGCGGGGAGAAACGGGCGGCGCCGGGATCGTGGCCGACGGTGGGCCAATCGGTCTGGGCGGCAAGCGGGGCCGCGCACGCGAGCCACAGGGCCGGAAGCACGAAGGCGAGTTTGCGTAGCATCGAGATGAGTTCAGGGGTGAGCGGGACCGCGGCCGGGGCCGCCGCGCCGTCCCCGGCCGCCGAAGAAACGGCGCACGGGCGGAGGCGGCACGGTGGCGGAGACCGGGCGGGGCGTGACGTCGGCGGGCTCGACGCCGAGCGCCCACTCGATCGCGTTGAACCACATGCGCTGGATGGCGGGGTTGTCCCAGGTGGCGGCGTCGTGCCCCAGGGCGGAGTAGAACACCCGGCCCTTGCCGTACATCCGGGCCCAAGTGATGGCGTAGGGGGCATCGGCGGGGTGGACGCCGCGCGCGTGCATATCGAGCCCGGCGGGATCCAGGCGCATGATCACGCGGCTCTTGGCGGGCGAGAAGTCTTTGATCTGATAGAACTCGTCGTGAAACTGGAAGACCCGGGGGAAGAATTGCATGCCGGGGAAGCCCGGGTCTTCCACGATGACCGGAGCGGTGGTGATGCCCCAGGGGTGCTGATCGAAGCGGCCGCCCAGCAACTGGCCAAACGCGGGCCAGGACATGAAGGCAGTCGAAGCCACGTGGGCGGCGACAAAGCCGCCGCCGTTGCGCACGAAGCGCAACAGGTCGGCCTTCTGGCGGGCGTCAATCGGGACTTCGCGATG
Organism: Acidobacteriota bacterium; assembly: GCA_027451805.1. Taxonomy (GTDB): domain Bacteria; phylum Acidobacteriota; class Terriglobia; order Terriglobales; family SCQP01; genus SCQP01. The sequence goes on along the minus strand of DAIDIF010000130.1, from coordinate 18,952 downwards.
GCCCAGGAAGAAAATGGCGTCCACGTTGGCCAGGCTCGGGCCGCCGCTGGCGGGCTTGCCGTCGGTCTGTTTGGGGTGGTAAGCGATGATGTTGGAGTCGGTGCGGATGTAGCTGAAGTAGGCCCCGGTCTTGTAGCCCATCTCCTCGATCACCGCCATGGCGTGCGAGGTGGAGTCGTGCTGGGCGATGCCGTTGCGGGTATCCGCCCAGATCAAGACCGTCTTCATGTTGCGGGGCGTGGTGACGCCGCCGAAGCCGCGCCCGCCGGTGGGGCCGCCCTGAGGCGCGGGATAGGCGTTGTCGAGCACCGCGCGGGCGGCGGGCGTGGCCGGCCGCGGTGGCTCGGCCTGCTGCGCCCCAACCGGGGCGGCGGCCAGCAGCGCCGCCGCCAGAGCCCCGAACAGGCGAGAGGAGCGCTTCATCTGCGCTTCATTAAAACACATACTTCAGCGCGAACTGCATGACGCGGGGACCGACGTCGCTGTTGATGACGCCGACGTTGGAGCCGCCAAAGCTGGTGCTGGGCGGGTTCCAGTTGGGGTGGTTCATCACGTTGAACATATCCCAGCGCAGCTGCACCGAGCGCCCTTCGTTCAGTGGGATGGTCCGGAAGATGGACGCGTCCAGGTTCACCAGGCCGGGGTTGGGAATGGTGTAGACCCCGGCGCTGCCGAAGGAGCCCGGGCCCAAGGCCGGGGCGGCGAAGGCGTTGGGGTTCACGTACTGCAGGTACGCCTGCGTGCTGCCGGCGATCGGGGTGATGGAGGGTTCGAGCACGTTTTGCCCGGCCACTACGTCGGCGCGGCTGCCCAGCCCGGTGATGGTGGGATCCCGGAAGCGGCTGCCGTTGCTGGCGGTGCTGAAGCCGCCGGAATTGAGCGTCAGGATGGTGGACAGGCGCCAGTCGTTGGCCAGCGTGCCGGCGAAGCCGTGCAGCCGCCAGGGCGAGTTGGCGATCAGCGTCGAGTTGACCACGCTGGGCACATCTTGCGCGCAGTTGCCCCGGTCCAGGCGCCGGTTGTTGAGATGGAGCAGCGTGGGGCCGGTGAGTTCGCCGGTGGGCGCGTCGGTGATGCAGTGCGACCAAGTGTAGTTGAAGGTAAAGCTGAAGCCGGAGCTGAAGCGGTGCTCTTCGCGCAGCACCAGGCCGTTGTAGCTGGCCGTGCCGCCGTCGTCAATCGAACCCAGGGTGGCGAAATAGGGGCCCCAGGTGGGATTGATCTGATCCAGGACGCGGTTCGAGTTCAGCGCTTTTTCGCAGCCGTTGTACCCGGCGGCGGTGTAGCAGGGGGAGCCGGCGGCCGGGCTGACGCCGGGATTGAGCTCGGTGCCCATCCAGAGGTGCGTGGTCTCGTTGCCGATGTATTCCACCGATACCGCATCATTGGCGCCGAACTGGTGCTGGAAGGCGAAAGTCCATTGCTGGACGTAGGTCGGTTTGACGTTCAGCGGGACGTTGACGTAAACGCCCTGGGTCGGGAACGGCATGCTGGGGGAGATCGTCGCCAGGGTGGGCCAAGGGTTGGCCATCCCGGCCGCCGCCCACGGGCCGGCGGAGGAGAATCCATTCGCCAGGTTATTCAGATTGATGGACGCGCCCCAAGGCGGATTGTTCGACACGCGGGTATAGAAAAACATTTGCGGCCGGCTGTAAAACAGCCCATAGGAACCGCGCAACGAGGTCCGCCCGCTGCCGCCCGGAGACCAGATGAAGCCGGCACGCGGCTCCAGGTTGTCGTAGGTGCTGTTGGAGTACTGCGTCCCGGGATAGCCGGTGTCGCCGGGAAACATCAGACCCGCCGGGGCGTTGGCATAGACCGAGCTGCGGATGCCGGCGGCGAAGTTGGCCGGGTTGAACGTCTCCACCCAGCGGTTCCAGTTGTGTTGCTGCAGGAACGGCTCGTAACGCAGGCCGTAGCTGAACGTCAGACTGGGGCTCACCTTCCAGGAATCCTGGGCGTAGGCGCCCACGAAGTTGGCGCGGTCGTTCTCCCAGTCGGGATTGCCCTGCAGGAAGCTGCTCAGATCGCCCAGCAGGAAGTCGGTCAGGCCAGCGCCGGTGAAGGTGCCGTTGAAGCTGAAGGCGCCGTTGGTGGGCCGGTTGTTGACCGTGTTCATGATGGCGTGCTCCCAGCTGGCGCCCACCTGAATCTGGTGGTTGCCGCGCAGCAGGGTGAGGTCATCCGAGATTTGCGGGGCGGTGGAGTTGAACCAGCCCGGATTGGTCGCGCCCGCGCCCAGGCTGAAGCCGCCGCCCGGTCCGCCGACGCTGATGCCCATGAAGCTGGGAATGGGACTGAAGACCGGAATGCCGAGCGCGGCGGGATCGGGATAGGGCGGAATGGTGCGGTAGGCGTAGGTGCGGTTGAGCGAAAGATTGAAGACGTTGTCGGCGGTCGGGCTGATGACGTAGTTGTCGCCGAACGACGCCGACTGCGACTGGTCGCTCTGCGCCACCTGGTTGGCTTCCAGAACATTCGCCGCCTCGCCCGCGCCGATGGGCAGCGCGAAGCGCCCGATGAAATAGCGGAAGAACATGGTCTGGTGCGAGCTGAGGTTGTAATCCACGCGGCCGATGATCTGGTTTTCGTGGCTGTTCTGGCTGATGCCGTAGTTGATCGCTCCGCACGGATCGGTGGAGGCCGGGATGTGCTTCAGGAAATTCAGCGCCGCCTGGCTGAACAGCGCCGGATTGATCTGGTTGTTGGCGAACGGACCGCCCAGGGTAATCGCCTTGCCCTGGCAGGCGGCGGAGGCGAAGGTGGAGAAGTTGCCGGCCAGCATCTGCGCGTTGGGCACGAACGACGTCCGCGTCGGCGGGTTGGAGCGCACGACGGTGCCCTGGTAGCCGGCGAAGAAGAACAGCTTGTTGTGCAGGATGGGCCCGCCGATGGTGCCGCCGAACTGGTTGCGTTTGAGGCTATCGCGCGGCAGCCCCTTGGCGTTGGAGAAGTAATCGTTGGCGTTGAAGGCGCCGTTGCGGACGTACTCGAAGACATCGCCATGAAAGCGATTCGTGCCCGACTTGGTGACCACGTTGACCGCGCCGGCGGCATGGCCGCCATACTGCGCCGGAAGGGCGCCGGTCTCCACCTTGAACTCCTGCAGCGCGTCGGGGAAGGGGAACGGCAGATTGAGGCTGTTGAAGGGGTCGTTGTTGCCGGCGCCATCCAGGTAAAAGGCGATGCCGGTGGAAGAGCCGCCCGCCACCGAGATGGTTTGGGTGGGATAGTTCTTGTTGCCGTTGAGGTCGGTGTTCGGCCCCGGCGTCGCCGCGCCCGCCAGCATGATGAGGTTGGTGGCCTGGCGCCCGTTGAGCGGCAATTGATTGATCGCGCGGTTGGTCACCACCTCGCCCACGCCGGTGGAGTGGGTTTCGACCATGGCGGCGTTGGCCGCGACCTCGACCTCCTGGGATTCGGCGCCCACTTTGAGTTGAACGTTGACCGTCGGGTTGGTGGCCACCTGCAAGATAATGCCGGTCTGGTTGTAGGTCACGAAACCCGGCTTGGTGACCTTGAGCGTGTACCCGCCGACGGGAAGGTTGGCGAGAATGAAGCCGCCGTGCGCCCCGGTGGTGGTGGCGTGCGCGAAGCCGGTGGCGGTTTCGATCGCCACCACGGCGGCGCCGGGCACGCCGGCGCCGGCGGCGTCCTGCACCGTGCCCTGAATCTGGGAGGTGGACACCGACTGGGCCGCCAGGATTCCGCCGAAACCGGCGGCGAACACCATACAAGCGACAAGCAGGTAACAGCGGATTTTCATGGTTTGACTCCTCATGGCCAGCCTGGGGTCGTCCTGACGGCGGATCAAATCTGTGACCCTGGACACGATGCCTGCCACGGGGGCAAGCGTCAAGCCTGTAACGGTTCTGTTACGTTAAAGCGCGCGGCGGGCGCACGCCGGCGCGGAGCCGGCGGCGAGCTTGAGGCGGCCGATTACGGCGGCAAAGCGTGGATCCTGGCGGACGGCGTCGAAGCGCGGGTCGAGATTGAGGAAGAGCAGCTCGAAACTGCGGTCCTCGCAGGCCTTGGCCAGCCAGCGAAAGCCTTCGTCGGTCTGTCCCAGCGCCAGGTGGATGGCGGCGAAGAAGAACGGCGAGACGTAGCGCGTCGCGCTCAGTTGGGCCAGCGTCTGCAGCGCCTTCTGGGCCAGCTTGCGCTGATCGGTCAGCGCCCAGAGGTGGCCCAGGGCGGCATGCATGGCGGGCGTGGTCGGCGACAGGTGGATGGCGCGCTGAAAGGCGGCGGCGGCCTCTTCCCTATCCTGGCGCTGTTCCTGAATCAGCCCCAGGGTACAGAAGGCGGGGGAGAAATAGGGGTTGAGCTCGATGGTGTGGTCGCACTGATCCAGAGCGAGGTCGTACTCCCGCCGGTAGTAGTGCATGAACGCCAGGTCGCGGGCGATGATGGCGGAGATGGGATCGAGCGACTGCGCCACGCGCATTTCGTCCAGCGCCTCCTCCAGGCGGCCGAGCGGCGCCAGGCAACTGGTGGCGTACCAATGGTGGGCAGTGGCGTAGGCGGGATCGAGCAGCAGGGCATGGCGGAACTGGCGTTCGGCGCCGGCCCAGTCCCAGTCCTGGCAGGCTTTGACGTGAGCCAGCGTGGTCTGGGACTCGGCGCCGTCGGGATCCAGCATCACGGCGGCGGCGGCATAGGATGCCGCCTTGGTCCAGACCTCGGCGGGCGCCAGCACGCCGTAGTGGCCCAGGAGCGAACAGGCGTCGGCATAGCCGCTGTGCGCCGGCGCGAACTGCGGATCCTCCAGCAGCGCCCGCTCGAAGAACTCCGCCGCCTTGCTCAACCCCTCCTCGGTGCGCTGGCCCAGATGGTAGCGTCCTTGAAGGTAGAGGTTGCGTGCCGCCGGGTTCCCGAGCGGCCTTCGGCGGAGGTTGCGGCCGGCGCCGGTCTCCACCCGGGCGCGCACCTGGGCGGCGAGGGTGACGGCGGCTTCGCGCTGGGCGGGGATCGGGTCGGCGAGTTTGGCGTCGAGACTTCCGGACCAGAGAAAGCAGCCGCTGGCGCAGTCCACGATCTGGAGAATGATCCGCAGATCGCCGCCCGCGCTGCGGACGCTGCCGCTGACCAGCAGCGCCGCCGGCGGCGCCGCCCCCGGCGCGGCGAATTTGACGGCGGCGTCGTCGGCGAGCAGGCGCAGTTCGGGAATTTGCGCCAGGCTGCAGAGAATCTCCTGGCGCAGTCCCTGGCAAAAGCAGGCCAGATCGCCGGCCACACTGTGATCGGCGAGGGCGCCCACCGCGATGGTATTGTGATTGGCGAGCGCCAGCGCCCAACTGGAGCGCGCCGGGGGCGCGGCGCGGGTGCGGAATACCGGCGCGTAGCCCCCCTTGGGCAGCTCGATCAGCAGTTCGTCGGCCCCAGCCTCCTCGCCGTAGTAGCGCTCCAGCATGCCCCGCAGCCGGCGCGCCTGCACGCGCACGATCGGGTCAGTGCGGGGATCGAAAGCCGACGTCTTGTCGAACACCGCGACGCCGACCACGTATTCCTTGAGTTGTTCCTTGCGCCCGGCCAGCTGCTCCTGGACGACGAACTCGAGGAAGCGGCGCAACCGTCCGGCGCCGCGAAAGGTGGCGCTGGCGCAGATCTTGCGCAATTGACGCTGCACCGGCTTGGCGGCGGTCTTCGCTCCCACGGGCAGAATCACCGGTTCGGGGGAGGAGGCCGACATGCCGCCCGTATTGTACCGCTCCCGCGCGCCGGCGCAAGGCCGGGCGCGGCGGGGGCGCGGCATTCAGGCCATCTGGCGGCAATGGGTATCGCGGGTGAACGCCAGCAACACCACGGACAGCAAGGCCCAGGCCACGGCCAAGGCAAAGCCGGCGCGGAACGCCCCGGCGGAATAGACGCGGACGCCGTGCGCCATCTGGCCGCTCCAGAAACGGTCCAACATCCATCCGATGGCGGGCTGCAGCAACATCACCCCGAACATGTTGCCCATGTTCATCAGTCCGGAGACGGCGCCCAAGTGGCGCTCGGGCACCGACTCCTTGCCGAAGGCGAACCCCAGGATGCAGGCGGAGGCGGCAAAGCTGGCGATCGCGGCCAGGGCAACGAACACCCGCAGTCCGAGCCCTGCGCCCAGAAACATCGCCGACCAACACACCGCCGCCACGACGGCGCTGCCGAGGTAGAGGGGCTTGCGCGCGTTCATGCGGTCGGACAGGTATCCCATGAGGGGGCTGGCGATGGCGAAGGCGAGCAGCATGGCCGAGTCCACGCCGGCAGCGCCGATGGCCGAGAGTTGGAAGCGCGCGCCCAGATAGGCCGGGCCCCAGAGGCCGGCGAAGGCCAACACCGGGCCCAGCAAGCCGCCTTGGGCAAACAGGATCAGCCAGGTGTTGCGATAGCGAAACATCTCGAACGTGTCCAGGATTCGCCCGGCGCGCGCCGGGCGGGCGCGAACCGCCTCGGAGGCATAGCTCGCCTGGCCCAGCTCGGCAGGGTCATTGCGAACCCAGGCAAACGCCAGCAGGGCAAACAGCAGGATCACGGCGCCGGAGGCGAGGGTGACCGGCCGCCAGGTGAACCGCGCCACCAGCAACCGCAGCGGCACCTGCGCGACGAGAGCGCCGAGGTTGCCGAGCATCAGCGTCAGCCCGGACATCATGGCGAAACGGCGGCTGGGGAACCAGTGCGTAATCAGCTTCAAGCTGACAATCCAGGCGACGGCGGTGGCGCCGCCGATCAGCGCCCGGGCCAGGAACGCCACCGCGAAGTGGGTGCTGACGCCAAAGCTCGCGGAGCCGATGGCGGTCGCGACCGCGCCCCAGACCAACAATTTGCGCCCGCCCCAGGTGTCCACCAGAATTCCGACCGGAATCTGCATGGCGACATAGGCATAAAAATACGCGGCCGAGAGGGTGCCGAGACCGGCGGCGCCGATATGGAAGGCCCGCATCAGTTCCTGGCTCATCACGGCGGGCGAGACCCGGATGAAGTAGGCGACGAGGTAAAAGGCGGAGGCAACGCTCCAGATGGTCCAGGCGCGGGCCAGCGATGGGCGCGGCAGAGCGGCCGCGGCGCCGGCCGGAGCGGCTTTATTCCCCCCGGCGGTAGATGTCATTGATGTTCCAGTACCCCGGGGTGGGCGTGGGGCTGTTCTCCATGGCCACCTGGATCACGGTCGGCAGCGGCGCCGCCAGCGCCTCCCGCAAGGCCGGACCGAGTTCGCTGGCGGCGGAGATGGTGACGCCGCGGGCGCCGTAGGCGCGCGCAATGGCGGCATAGTCGGCGCGATAGGGAGCGCCGTCGCGCTGAAAGAGACAGCCGAACTCGGTGCCGTAGTGCATGTCCTCCAGGCCGGCGATGGTGCCGAAGGCGACGTTGTCCATGACCACCCAGACGACCGCCAGGCCGGCTTCCATAGCGGTCGCCACCACCGAAGGGTTGGCGCCAAAGCCGCCGTCGCCGATCAGGCAGAGCGCGGCGCGGCCGGGCTGGGCATACTTGACGCCCAGTACCGCCGCCGCGCCGAAGCCCATGGTGGCCAGGCCGCTGGGCGTGATGAAGGTTCCGGGAACGGTGAAGGGGAATTGCTGGCCCACGCCATTCTTGTTCCAGCCCACGTCGGTGACGGTGAAGCCGTCTTCGGGCAAGGCCTTGCGAACTTCGCTCAGAATGCGCTCCGGCCGCAGGGGAAACTGATCCGAATGGCGCTGTTGCTGCCATTGGGCGGCGAAGGCGGCGCGGCCGGAGGCGATCTCCTGGCGCAGGGTTCCGCGCTGCGGCCGGGGCAAGGCGCGCGCGGCAGCGGCCAAGGCGGCCAGCGCCAGGCGCAGATCGGCGACCGCGCCCAGCTCCACCGGGAAGTTGCGCCCAATCTCCTGGGGATCAATGTCAATCTGCATCAATCGCGAAGGCGGGATGGCGAAGCTGTAGCGCGGATTCCAGGAGCTCGAATTGGCCTCGGCGAAGCGAGTGCCGAGCGCCAGGATGAGGTCGGCGGTGCGGCAGGTCTCATTGGCGATGGGGGTGCCCCAGAAGCCGGTCATCCCGAGCAGCAGCGGATGGTCGGAGGGCAGGCAGCCGGTGCCCATCAGGCTGTGGGCGACGGGGATTTCCAGCGCTTCCGCCAGCTCGCGCAGGGCGGCGGTGGCGCGCGCCGCGATCACGCCGCCGCCGGCGTAGAGCACCGGGCGGCGGGCGGCGGCCAAGGCGGCGGCGATGCGCGCCGCGGTGGCTTCGGCCAACGGCGGCGGCTCCAACGCGGGCGGAAGCTGGGCAAAGGCGCCGGCGGGCAAATCCGCCGAAAACAGATCCATCGGCACGTCCACCAGCACCGGCCCCGGCCGCCCGCTCTGCGCCAGGTGAAAGGCGCGCTCGACCACCCGCGGCAGGTCCGCCGCCCGATCCACGCGGTAGACGCGCTTGCAGAACGGGCGGTAGATCTGACACTGGTCGGCGTCCTGATGCAGGTTCACTTCCTGGTGGGGGTGGCGGCCGTAGTAGTACGACGGCACGTCGCCCGCGATGACCACCATCGGGATGGAATCCAGCGCGGCGTTGGCCACGCCGGTGGCGGCGCAGGTCAACCCCGGGCCCAGGTGCACCATGGCCACGCCCGGCTTGCCCGATGCGCGGGCGTAGCCGTCGGCGGCATGGGTGGCCAATTGTTCATGCCGAAAGCTGATGTAGCGGATCGAGCTGGAGCGCAGGGCGTCCAGCATGGCGATGATGGTGTGGCCGCACAGCCCGAAGATCACCTCCACGCCCACGCGCTCCAGATACGACACCAGGCTGTAGGCGGCGATGCGAGTGGCGGCCGCGTTGGGAGGCGTGGGAGCCGTTTCGGCGGAGGCGGAGCTTCGAGCCATGCTGGTTTCCTTATTCGGCCGGGGAGTTATAAAAATCTCCGAACAGCTCGGCGTCGGACGGACGGTCCTCGGGAATGGGCCGGCTCACCCAGGTGACGTTCATGTAGTGCTTGAGCGACAGGTTTTCGTTGGTGATGTTGCCGCCCCAGATTCCGCAGCCCATGCTGGAGGTCATGGGCATGCCGTTGGTGAAGGTGCCGGCGTTGGATTTGGATTGCGCCTGGCGCACCATCATCCGGCTCACCGGCGCCGTCAGTGCCAGCCGGTGGATGTGCTCGTCGTCGAAGGAGTAGATCCCGCAGGAATGCCCCTTGCCGCCGGTGTCAAAGATGCGCCGCACCATCGCCAGGCCCTGGTCGAATCCGCGGAATCGGAACATCGCCAGCACCGGGCCCAGCTTCTCGGTGGAAAACAGATGCTGGCGGCCGATGTGCTCCTCCTCGACCAGCAAGAACGTCTTGCCCTCCGGCAGCGCGAATCCGGCCCGGGCCGCGACCACAGCGGCGGGACGGGCGATGGTGGCCGGGGTGCGATGCCCGTCGGCATCCCAGTAGGCGGCGCGCAGGAGTTCTTTTTCCGCGGCGCTCACCAGGTAGCCGCCCTCACCGATCAGCGCAGCCTGAAGGCCGTCGTAGATCCGGTCATCGGCCAACACGTTGCCGTCGGCAGAGCAGCCCGAGCCGTTGTCATTGGTTTTGCTGATGCGGATCAGGCGGGCCGCGTCGGCCACATCCGCGGTCTCGTCCACCACGATGGTGGCGTTGCCGGCGCCCACGCCATAGGCCGGCTTTCCCGAACTATAGGCGGCGCGTACCATGTTCTGGCCACCGGTGGCCATGGTGAGGTCGCAATCCGCCATGAGCGCCTGGGTGAGCGGGATGCTGGGTTTTTCCACGCACTGCAGCAAATCCGCCGGCGCCCCCAGCCGCTCGAGCACGTTGCGCATCAGCCGCACGGTTTCAAAGCTGGTGCGCCGGCTGGCGGGATGGGGACAAAAGATCACCGCGTTCCTGCACTTGAGCGCGTAAATGGCGGTGGTGGCGGGGGTGATGTAGGGGCTGGTGACCGGCACCAGCGAGGCGATGACGCCGGCCGGCTTGGCGTATTTCACCAGACCGCGTTCGGGAAGTTCCTCAATGACGCCGATGCTTTTCTGGCGCAGGGCATCGCGCAGGACGCCATGGACCTTCAGGCGGCGGGAGGGCTCACGCGACCCCATCCCACTTTCGTCCACGCTCATGTTGGCGAGGCGGGTGGCGGTGGCTTCATTCCCGATCGCCCAGCCCACGCCGCGGCAGATGCGGTCCACCGCCGCCTGATCGAGCTCGTCCGCGGCCGCAAATGCGGTGCGGGCACGCTCCAAGAGCAGGTCGGCCCGCGAACGCTCGTCTTCCGTCAAGGTCCGGGGAGTCGCCATTTTGGTCGCCATAGGTTGGAAACAGTTGGGAGGGGACGCGGTTCAAAGCGATCGCGGCGGCGGACCATCGTAATCCACCGGAATGTGGATGCGCATGGGTTTCTCGCGTGCATGCTCCTCGGCCACCTCGGCGGTGAGACCGGCCGCGCGGGCGGCGATGAAGATGAGCTTGCCGGCCGCAGGCGGGAAGCCCAAGTCGTAGAGCACGGCGGCCAAGGCGCCATCAATATTAATAGGCAGGGGCTTGATCAGCCGCGCGGCGGCGGCTTGCAGCGCGGTCACGAACTCCACTCCGGCAGCGGCGACGCCATGCTCGCGCGCCATATCGAACAGCACCGCGGTGCGCGGATCGTTGCGGTGGACGCGGTGCCCCAGCCCCGGCAGGCGGCGGCCGTCGGCGCGGGCCGCCGCGACCGCGCGTTCGGCGGCTTGCGCCAGCGAGAGGTGCTCGCGCGCGGCGAGCGCGGCCGCCTGGGCGATCATCTCCATGGCCAGCGAGCCGGCGCCGCCATGCTCGTTCCCGATCGCCAGGATTCCGGCCGCCACCGCGGCGGAGAGCGACTCGCGATTGCCGGAGGCCACCAGGCGCGCCGCCGCGCACGAGGGCGCGCCCGGGCCATGGTCGGCGGCACTCACCAAAATCGCGTTCAGCAGGGCGCTCTCGCCCGGCTGCGGCAGGCGTCCCCGGTGGAGCAGAAACAGGACATCGGCGAAGCTGGCGCCCCGCATGAGGGCGGTGATTTCATAGCCGCGGATGCGGATCGTTTCCGCATCCGCCGCGACGATGCCTGTGCGCCAAGCGTCCATGCGCCAAATTATGCCCGTTTCGACGGCGGTCGAGGTTGATGTAACCGTTTCTGAAGGTAAAGGCAGGAGGGCGAGCGGCCGGTTTCGTCCCGTCGGAGCCGCGGTCCATGCCGGGCGCAGGCTCCAGCCCGGCTTCACGGCGCCATCCAGCTTGTGCGCCCGCCGGCGGGGGCGCCTATGTTACCTTCGTCGGCGGGGCGCATGACGAACTCAACCACCTTGGCCACGGCGCGGCAGGAAGCGGCGCAGCTGGATGCCGCCGATCCGCTTGCCGGGTTTCGCGGCGAGTTTCACCTGCCGAGCGAGCTGTATTTCTGCGGGCACTCGCTGGGGCCGCAGCCGAAGGCGGCGGCGGAACAGGTGGCAGCGGAGCTCCGCGCCTGGGCGGAGACCGGCGTGGAAGGGCACTTCCGGCCACAGCGGCCGTGGGGCGAGTACACCCGGCCGATGGCGGCGGCCTGCGCGCGGCTGATCGGCGCCGAGACAGACGAGGTCGCGGTGATGCACGCGCTCAGCGTGAACCTGCACCTCATGCTGGCCTCGTTTTACCGGCCGCAGGGCGAGCGGGTGCGCATCCTGATGGAGCGGCCGGCGTTTCCTTCCGACCGCTACGCCCTCGTCTCGCAGCTGCAATGGCACGGACTCCGGGCGGAAGAGGCGCTGATCGAGGTGGGGCCGCGCGCCGGGGAGGCGACGGTGCGGGTGGAGGATCTGCTGGCACGGATCGAAGCCGAGGGCGCGCGGCTGGCGCTGGTGCTGCTCGGCGGCGCCAACTACGTCACCGGACAGTTCTTCGACCTCGCCGCCTGCGCCCGGGCGGCGCACGCGGCGGGCGCGCTGGCGGGCTTCGACCTGGCGCACGCCATCGGCAACGTGCCGCTCGCGCTGCATGCGGCGGAGGCCGACTTCGCCGTCTGGTGCGGCTACAAGTACCTGAACGGCGGCCCGGGCGCGCCCGGGGGCGTGTTCGTCCACCGGCGGCACTTCGCGGGCGGCGCGACGCCGCGCGCGCGCCTGGCCGGCTGGTGGGGCAACCGCGCCGACACGCGCTTCGCCATGCGGCCCGACTTCGAGCCCGCGCCGGGAGCGGACGGCTGGGCGGTGAGCTGCCCCTCCGTCCTGCCGCTGGCCGCGCTCGACGCGGCGCTGGCGATGTTCCAGCGCGCGCCGCTGGACGAGATGGCCGCCAAATCGCGCGCGCTCGTGGCGCTGTTCGACCGGCAGGCCGATGCCCACCTGCCGCGCCTGAAGCGCATCACGCCGCGGGAAGCCGCCGCCCGCGGCGGGCAGATCTCGCTGGAATTGGCCGACGCCGCCGCGGCCGCGGCGCTGCAGCAGCGGCTGCGCGCCGCGGGGCTCTTCAGCGACACGCGCGGGCCGGTCCTGCGGGTGTCGTTCCATCCGCTCTACCACCGCTACGCCGACGCGGTCGGCTGCGTCGAGCGGTTGCAGCGCGCGCTCGCGGGCTGAGCCACCCCGGCTCCGGGTCGGGAATCCGCCGTCCATGCCAGGCCCGGCGCGATCCGCGCGCCTTGGCGGTCGAAATGACCATGGTCGGACCATGGTACGATTACGCCGTGGAAGAGATCCCGATCTCGAAGTTTAAAGCCACCTGCCTGGCCGTGCTCGAATCCGTGCGCAGCACCGGCATGCCGGTGCTGGTCACGCGGCACGGGCAGCCGGTGGCGGAGATCGTCGCGCCCCGCGGGCGCCAGGCGCGGCGGCGCAAGCTCGGGCAGATGGCGGGCACGGGGCGCATCCTGGGCGACCTGATCGAGCCTGCGTTCGCCGAGAGCGATTGGGACGCGCTGCGGTGAGGCTGCTGCTCGACACTCACATCTGGCTCTGGGCCAGCCTCGAGCCCAAGCGGCTGCCCGCCTGGATCGCGAACACGCTCGCCGCCGCCGGCAATGAGCTGTGGCTCTCGCCGCTCAGCGCCTGGGAGCTGGCGCAGCTCTGCCGCAAGGACCGCTTGCAACTCGACCTGCCGTGGACGGAATGGCTGGCGGCGAGCGTGCGCATCTCCGGCCTCCGCGACGCGCCGCTTTCTCTTCCGGTGGTGGCGGCCGCCGATCAAGTGCGCGTGCCGCATCGAGACCCGGTGGACTGGCTGCTGGCCGCCACGGCGCGCCATTACGAGCTCGCGCTGGTGACACTCGACCATAATCTGCTCGCCGGCAGCGGATTTGCGCGGCTCGCGCCGCCCGCCTAGACCCGCCGCGCCAGCATCCGTTCACTCCGGGTGGGCGTGGTAGGCGGCGAGCGCGTCGGTGAGGGTGAGGACGCCAAGCAGGACGCCGTGAGCGCGGTGGATGACGGGGAGCAGCGGCTCGTCCCCGGCTTCGCGCAGGAAGGTTTCGAGCGGCTGGTCGGGGTAGAGCACGGGGACGCGCCATTCCGGCTGCAGCACCGCGCGCAACGGGCGCTCCTCCTGGGCGCGCACCACCAGCGGGGCGAGCAGGTCGAGGGTGACGCCGTACCATTCCGCCGCCTCGCCGTGGATCAGCACGAAGGTGCGGGCGGCGGTCTGGGCCGCCATCCAGGCCTCGCGCACCGGGCGGTCGGCGGAGATCACGGGGATGGCGCGGGCGCCGCGGTTGGGGCGCATGGCGTCCTCGACGTGCAGCACCTGCTCCTCGCGCCGTTCCTCCATCGAGGGCAGCTTGAGGCCGTCCTGTTCGGTCAGCGCCTCGAACAGGGGCGTGGGCTGCCAACGGCGCGAGATGAAATACGCGATGCCGTTGGAGATGATGAGCGGCAGCACGATGTCGTAGCTGCCGGAGACCTCGACCACCATGAACACCGAGGTCATCGGCGCGCGCAGGATGCCGGCGAAGGCGGTGCCCATGCCCACCAGCGCGTAGACGCCGATCGGGGCGGAAAGGTTGGGGATAACCAGATGCTCCAGCCCGCCCACGGCCCCGCCCATCATGGCGCCGATGAACAGCGTGGGCGCGAACATGCCGCCCGGCGTGCCGCTGGAAAACGACAGCGCGGTGGCGCCGAGCTTGAGCAGCGACAGCGCGAACAGCGTCGGCCAGAGGTAGGCGCCGCCCATCGCCTGATTGATGTCGGCGTAGCCGGCGCCCATGATCTGCGGAAACCAGATGCCCACGATGCCGATCACCAGGCCGGCGGCGGCGGGCTGGAAGTACTGGGTCCAGCGCGGCAGCGCGCGCGACACCGTGCGCAGCGCCATCACCACCTTGACGAAGAGCACCGAGCCGAAGCCGCCGACCACGCCCAGCACCGCGTAAAAGAGCAGCTCGAAACCGTTGTGCAGCTCAAACGGCGGGGCGGTGAAGAGCGGATGGTCGCCGAAGAAGGCGCGCGCCACCACGGCGCTGGAAACCGCGGCCAGCACCACGGCCCCGATCACGCCCGAGCTCCAGCGCCCGACCACCTCCTCGATGACGAACAGCACCGCGGCAATGGGCGCGTTGAACGCCGCCGCCAGCCCCGCCGCCGCGCCCATGGGGGCGAGCAGCCGCTGGCGCGCGCGCGACAGTTTGAGCTTGCGGCCCAGCAGCGAGGCCAGGCCGGCGCCGACCTGCAGCGAGGGGTCCTCGGGGCCGAGTGACTGGCCGCTGCCGATGGCCAGCGCCGCGGTGAGGAACTTGCCCACCACGGTGCGGAAGGAGATGTAGCCGTCGTAGATGTAGAGCGCCGACTTGGTCTGGTTGATGCCGCTGCCGCGGGCGCCCGGGAACCAGCGCATCACCAGCGTGGCGATGAGCAGGCCGGCGGCGGCGGGCGCCACCAGCAGGCGCCAGGGGGCGCGGTGGAACTCGGGGCCGAGCAGATGCGCAGTGAGCGCATCGATCGTCAGGCGGAAGGCGACCACCGCCAGGCCGGTGACGACGCCGATGATGATGGCCAGAACGAAAAAGAGCTGGTCGGGCCGGGCGTAGTGTAGCAGGCGCCGGAGGCGTGGCAGCGGCGCGTGGACCGTTTCCGCCCCCGGGTCGCTCACTGTAGACATGCCCGAGGCAATTATCCCACCCCGCCCCGGCGCAACGCCAGCGCGGCGCGCGCGAAACCGCTACTTCGCGGTCCAGGCGGCGAGCGCGTTGGTGTAGAAGACGCGCATGCGGGCGCGCAGCTTGGCCAGCGCGGCGGTGTCGATGTAGACCATGTGGCCCGCCTGAAAATGGGCGGTCATGATGTTGTTGGCGCGCACCTCGGGCGAGACCTTCATGTGCGCCAGCGTCCACTCCACCGCGCCGTAGATGGTGGCGAAGTCGTAGTAGCCCATGGCCACCATGAGGTGCATGCGCGGATTGCGCGCGAAGGCGTCCTCGAGGTTGACCACGGTGTTGTAGCTGCCCGGCCAGCGCCCGATGCCGCCGCCCAGGACGTAGTAGATGTCCGGGTTGTCGTAGTGCAGGTCGTGCCGCATGTAGTCTTCAAACGCGGCCGGGAAGGAGTTCTCGATGTTGGCCTCGCTGAAGTCGAACGGGGTCTGCTGGGCGCCGCCGTTCTCCAGATAGCCGGGGAAGCGGCTGTCGAGGCGCGAGGTCATCATGTGCTGGCCGCGCAGCAGCTCGGTGGAGAACTGGCCCAGGTTGATGCGCAGGTCGTTCTGGTCGAGGTAGGCGACCGGCAGGCCGATGAAGTTGTGCAGGTCCTCGAGCACCTTGGCGTGCTCGGCCGGGGTCATGCGCGCGCCCAAATACAGGTCGTGGAGGTACTCGCCGCCGGCGAAGGCGAGGGCCGCGTCGGAGACCTGCTTGGCGGTCATCTTCTGCAGCGCGGGCGAGTCCTTGTGGTAATACCAGGCGGTCATGGCCTGGGTGGGCAGGGCGTTGACGTAGCGCAGGTCGCCGGCGGTGGCGTCGGTGTCGATGATGGTGGAGAGCAGGAACACGCCGGTCACCGGCATGTCGTGGTCGGTGAGATAGCCGGAGAGGCCGGCGGCGCGCGTGGTGCCGTAGCTCTCGCCCGCCAGGAAGCGGGGCGACTCCCACAGGTCGTACTGGTTGGTGAAGTCGCGGATGAACTCGCCAAACGAGGCCAGGTCGTTCTGCACGCCCCAGAAGTCGGCGCCGTACTTGGGCTCGGTGGGCCGGCTCCAGCCGGTGCCCATGGCCTCGATGAAGCAGAGGTCGGTCTGGTCGAGCAGGGTGTAAGGGTTGTCGGCGTAGGTGTAGGGCGGGCGCGACATGCCGTTGGGCTCGAGCACGATGCGCTTGGGGCCGAAGGCGCCCAAGTGCAGCCAGAGCGAGCCGGAGCCGGGGCCGCCGTTGAACAGGTAGGTGATGGGCCGCATCGCCTTGTCGGTCACCCCGTTCTTGCTGTAGTAGGTGTAGTTCATGTAGCCCTCAATGACGCCGGTGGTGGCGTTCTTGATGGGCATCATGCCGACGCGGGCGGTGTAGCTCAGCGTCTGGCCGTTGAGGGTGATCTGGTGCTGCGTGGTGGCGATCTGCCCCACGGTGGGGATGTTCTTCTCCCCCATCTTGGCGTTGGGCATGTAGCGGAAGAAATCGCCCACCGGGCCGGTTTGGATGGGGCCGCGGCGGCCCTGCGCCGCCGCGGCGGCGATCAGGCCCAGCGCCAGCGCAGGCAGCAGCAGACGCCGCGCCACCGGTCCCAAGCTATATCGTGCCATGACGAGATTCCTCCGCAAATGAAATGAACTCCGAAAGCGCATGGTACACCCGACGCCGGGCGAAAAGCTATGGTTTGCACGACAGCGCCGGCATGCCGGCGGCCTCATGGCCGGCCAGCGCGGCCGCCGCGGCCTGGCAGTCGGCGGCGTAGTTCTGTCGCATCGCCGGCGTGGGCGCGTCGTCGCTTAGCTCGACTAGGGCCATCAGGTTGCTGAGCTGGAAGTTGGCGCGCAGCAGCGCCTGGTGCGCGGCGCCGGAGGCGTGCGCGGCGCCGGCGTAGCTGGCGCCCAGCGCGCGCGCGATGGCGAGGGCGAGGTCGCGCTGTTGCGCGAGGCCGGCGGCGGACGTGTGGATGCGCGGGTCCATGGCGACGCGCAGCGGCTGGCGCAGCGTGACCCCGTCCACGCGGAGCCGGAGCTCGTAGTCGCCGGGGGTGACGAAGGGGCCGCGCGGATCGGTGGGGGTGGCGTGGACGAGCGCGGCGATGGGCTGCTGCGGGAAGAACGAGGGCGGCGTGGGGTAGCGCAGATCCCAGACGACGCGGTGCATGCCCGCTGTGGTGGGCAGGGGATGCGGGCGCGCCAGCCAGAAGTTGGGGATTTCGAGTTGAGGCGGCGGCGCGGCGGCGGGCGCGGCGCTGGTGAGGCGGCGCACCAGATGGCCGGCGGCGTCATAGACGCGGAGCGTGACGCGGTGCGCGGCGGCGGGCAGATAGTAGTCCACCACGGCGCCGGCGGGGGGATTCTGGCCGGCGGGCATTTCCGGCGGAAAGGGGGTGTCGTAGTTGACGTCGGGCTGGCGGCGCAGCGCGGTTTCGGGGCGGAACAGGAGCGGCGCGGCGGGCGCTTCGCCGGGGGTGAGCTGGCGCAACGGGGCGAGGTCGTCGAGGATCCAGATGGCGCGGCCGTAGGTGCCGGCGATGAGGTCGTCATCGTGGACGCGCAGGTCGCGCACGGAGGTGATGGGCAGGTTGAGCTGCAGCGGCTGCCAGTGGCCGCCATTGTCGAAGGAAACGTAGGCGCCGCTTTCGGTGCCGGCGTAGACCAAGCCGGCCTTCTTCGGGTCGGCGCGCACGACGCGCACCAGATCCCCGGCGGGGATGCCGGCGTCGGCGCGCTGCCAGGTGGCGCCGGCGTCGGTGGTGCGGAAAATGTAGGGGCGGAAGTCGTTTTCGAGATGACGCTCGACCACGACGAAGGCGGTGGCGGGGTCGAGCGGGGAGGCGGCGATCATCTCGATCGGCGTGCGCGGCGGCAGGCCGGGCGGCGTCACGAGTTTCCAGGGCGAGGCGGCGCCGGGCGTCATCTGCACGCGGCCGTCGGAGGTGCCCGCCCAGAGCTCGCCGTCGCGCGCCGCCGAGGCGGCCAGCGCGGTGATGGCGGCGCGTCCGCCGCCGGTGAGATCGGGGCTCACCGCCTGCCAGGCGCGGCCGCGGTCGCGGGTGGCGAGCACCATCTGCGCGCCCAGATAAAACGTGCGCGGATGCTGTGGCGACTCGGCCTGCGGGCTGCCGGCGTAGCGCCAGTGGCCGCTGGGCGGGGGCGTGATGTCGAGGATCTGCCGGGTTTTCCAGTCGTAGCGGTTCAACGCGGGGCCGGCGCCCGAGGCGTAGACGTAGTTGGGGTCGGCGAGGTCGGGGTGAATGTAGCCGAACTCGTAGGCGCCGACCGAGGGGCGCCAATCCATGAAGGTGATCTCGCCGAAATCGCCGAAGCTGGCCACGGCGGCGGAGCCGGAATCCTGCTGCGTGCCGTAGATCCAGTAGGGCGAGCGGTTGTCCACGGCGATGTGGTAGAACTGGCCGTTGGGCAGGTTGTACCAGCCCCGGCTCCATTGCCGCCCGCCGTTGAGCGAGATGGTCGCGCCCTGGTCCACTCCCAGGATCATGCGCTGCGGGTTGCTGGGTGAAATCCACATCTCGTGGTAATCGTCGCCGCCGGGCGCGCCCTTCCAGGCGACAAACGTCGCGCCGCCGTCGGTGGAACGGTAGGCGCAGGTCTGCATGACGTAGACGACGTCGGGGTTGGCGGGGGAGACGTAGACCTCGCTGAAGTAGCCGCTGCCCATGATGCGCGGATCGCCCGCGGCCATGCGGCGCCAGGTCGCGCCGGCGTCATCGGAACGGTAGAGGCCGGCGGTGGTGATGGCGTAGACGCGCCGGCCTTGGGTGTGGGCGGCGACGGCGAGGCCGATGCGGCCCAGGCTCGACGCCGGCAGGCCATGGCCGCGCACCGGGGTCCAGGTGGCGCCTTCGTCGGTGGACTTGTAGATGCCGGTGC
>DAIDIF010000129.1 GCA_027451805.1 Acidobacteriota bacterium | reverse complement strand
GATGGCGGAAGCGTTCTGGGATCTGGAGAAGCCGGTGACGCGCGTGGCGGGGAAAGAGACGCCGCTGCCGTACGCGGCCAATCTCGAAGAGCTGAGCAAGCCGTCGGTGGAAGAGATCGTGGCGGAAGCGAAGCGCTCGCTGGCGGGCTAGAGCGCGCACCAGCGCCGGCGGGATGCGCCTTGCACGGGGCGCTGCGATCTTGTTTTTCTCCCGCTAGCGGCTTAGAGTCGGGCGAGGAGCGCCGTCGGTGGGAACGCATCCTGGTGCTGGCGGAGGTCGGAGCCCGGAAGGGCGTCAGAAGAGTGGGAGGGCGCCGAGGCTTGGCATCTTTTTCCTCGTCGGGCGGCGACTCCACGTCGCCAGTTGTGAAGTTGCCGAGTGCGAGGCCTACGGCGAGAGCCTGAATTTTCCCGGAAGCCACATTCGCTATTGGGCGGAGCTCAGACGCGCGCGGCTGGTTCCGGATGACTCCGAATACGACGAGTACCCGCGGGGGCGGGCGGTACTGGACCGCAGGAGCGGCCGCGCGTCGCTTTACGCCGATCGCTGCATTCTGCGGAGAGGCGAGCTGGTTGCGCGGATTCTGCGCCAGCTGCGCTTGCCGGCAGGCACCGGGATCGCGACCGACCCGCACTATCGCTGCCCCAGCTGCCTCGGCAGAGGGCGGGAGCGGGGGTAACGCTAGTGGACGCGCCAGGCGGGGTACCAGCGGGCGAGCCAGTGGCGGGCCCATGGGGTTGATTTCTGTTGGTGGCAGCTCAGGCAGGGATCCGGGATTCCGTATTTTGCGGTCATCGCGGGCGTGATGAAGCGGAAGGTGTGGGCGTGGGCGAAGGCGCCGGGGACCAGCTCGGTTTCGATCTTCGGCATGTGGCAGGAGACGCAGCGGCTGCCGGGGCTGCCGGCGGGGTGGTGGGTGTGGGCTTCGATGCTGCCCACGTAAGGGCCATTCGGCGAGCCGGGCGCGTGGCATTCCAGGCAGAGCGTGTTGACCGACTTCCGCAGCTCGAAGCGGTGACTGGTGCCGTGCGCGTCATGGCAGGTGAAGCAGGTGACGCCGTGGTGGTACATCAGACTTTGTACGAAGTCGTTTCCCTGCATGCGGTTTTTGTGGGCGGTGCCGTCGGCGTAATAGTAGTAGTTCGTCTGGCCCAGAGTGTGCGGTTCCAGGCGCCAGTAGTCGCGCAGATGGAGGCCGACCGCGTAACCGACGGGCCAGTCGTAGTACTGCCCGCCGATGGGGTTATGGAGCGGGCGGCCTTGCACGTGGCACTGGATGCAGGTGTTGTTGGCGGCGGTGTCGCTGAGGCGGGCGGGATTGATGATGTTTTCGGCGGTGGGATGGGCGACATGCTCGCTGCCGGGGCCATGGCAGCGCTCGCACCCGACATTCCACTCGGCGACCTTTTCCACGCCGGCGGTCTCATAGGCGTGAACGCTGAGGCCGACGGAGTGGCAGCCGTCGCAGAGCGGCAGGGTGGGGCGCTGCGCGTCGCTGGGCGGATAGTGCGACTCCCACCAGTCGTCGCCTTTCACGACCAGGTAGGGCAGCCATTTGTGCTGCCCGATGTCCCATTTGGCGGGCAGGGGATAGTACAGCTTGCCGATTTTGGTGAAGTAGTTCTGTTTCCAGATGCTGCCGTAGACAAACGCGACCTGGCGCCGGGTGAAATTGACGAAGGCGGGCGGGTGGGAGAAGTTGGCGAGGATCGCGTGCGGGTGGGTGCGCGGATCGCGGACCACGTTCGCCATCGGGGTTTTCTTCCAACGGGCATAGATGCCCTGGTGGCAGCCGGCGCACGCTTTCGAGCCGACGTAGTGAGCGGTGGCCGCGACGTTCGCGGCCGCGGCCTGAGCGTTAAGCGGCGCGGCGCTCAGGCTGCGGAGGTAGAGCACGAGACGCCAGGGGTGGATGGCGGTTTCCTGCGGCTGCCGCCATCCGGGCATGCCGGTGAGCGGAATGCCGTGCACGATGACGTAATGGAGCTCGCCGTCGGTGAGTCGCTGCACCGCCGGACGCGCGAGGTCGGGAACGCGCGGATAGAGATGGCGGCCCATCGGGGTGCGGCCGCGGCCATCGACGCCGTGGCAGGTGGCGCAGTTGGTGAGAAACTCGCTGCGCCCGGTCTCCAGATTCGAGGCGGTGGGCTGCAGCGGGTTGGCGAGGAGCCGATCGCTCCCAGGGATCGCCAACTTCAGCACGGTACCGGCGACATCCGCCTCCAGCCGGGGCGGGCCGTCGTTGGTATGGAAGGCGCGCCACAGCCACGCCAGGCCGCCCAAGGCGGTAAACACCAGGAGCGCCGCCAGCGAAAGCGCGATGATTCTCCAGACTCGCATTGGTTATCGTCCCCCGGCCTCGGTTCCTCGAAGAGTAGGCGCGCGAGAGGTTAAGCGAAGCTGAACGCGCGGCAGGGCTACAGCAGGCGGGTGCGGCCTTCGGATTCCAGTTGCTCGACCAGCTTGCCGACTTTTTGGGATTTGGAGCGGGGGACGATCAAGAGGGCGTCGGGGGTTTCGACCACGATCAGGTCGTTGACGCCGACCAAGGCGACAGTCTTGCCCTCGACCTGGACGTAGTTGTTGGCGGCTTCGAGCTCGACCACCGGGCCGCCTTGCGAAACGGTGCCGCCGTTGGGGGCCAACTGGTCGTAGAGCGCGCCCCAACTGCCGACGTCGTTCCAGCCGAGGTTGGGGGCGGGGACGCAGACGATGTTGCGGCTGCGCTCCATCACGGCATAGTCAATCGAGATGTTCTCGCATTCCTGGTACCAGCGGTCGAGCACGGCGGTGAGCTTGGAGCGCGGGGCCTCGGCGATGCGGCGGAGGATTTCGGCGCTGGCGGGCAGGAACTCGGCCAGCGCCTCGAGCACGCTGGAGGCGCGCCAGATGAACATGCCGGCGTTCCAAAAGTAGTGGCCGTCCTCGACGAACTCCTTGGCTTGGGCGAGGCTGGGCTTCTCGGTGAAGCGGCGGACGCGCAGCGCCTGCGCCTTGGAGCGGGGATCGTGGACGACCTCGATGTAGCCGTAGCCGGTTTCCGGGCGCGTGGGGACGACGCCCAACACCACGAGCTTGCCCGGCTTCTGCGCCTCCTTCACCGCCAAGCGGACGCTCTCGACGAAGACGTCGTTGCGGGCGATGAAGGCGTCGGAGGGGAAGACGCCCATGTTGACGTCGCCGCGGGCGCGCAGGATCAGCTCGGCGCCCAAGCCAATGGCGGGGGCGGTGTTGCGACCGACGGGCTCGGCGATGATCTGGGCGGGCGGGACCTGCGGCGCGAGGCGCAGGATGGCCGGGCGCAGCTCGCGGTTGGTCATGATCCAGATGTCTTCGGGCGAAGCGAGGAGGGGGCGCAGACGGTCTAATGTCAGCTCCAACATGCTGCGCTCGCCCAAAATCGGCAATACTTGCTTGGCAGCGCTGCGGCGGCTGCGCGGCCAAAAGCGCGTGCCGCGCCCTCCGGCCAAGACTAGGGCACAAAAGCCGGCGGGTTTGGCGGAAGAGCCTGGCACGATTGGCAGAATATCAGTAATCGCCCATTTTTCTTCAGTTTTTCCCCCTATTCGGCATGGCCCACGACACCCCCATCCAGCCTTCGCAGCCCCAAGCCTATGCGCGCGCCAAATTGCGGCTGAGCCTGCTGAGTGGGGCGATGGATTTGGCGCTCCTGGTGCTGCTGCTGACGACCGGGGCAAGCGTCGGCCTGGCGCGCTGGAGCGCCGGGATGGCGCCGCCGTGGCCGCTGCAAACCCTGTTATATCTGGCGGTTCTGGGCGCGGGGCTGACGCTGGCGGGCTTGCCGTGGGACTGGCTCAAGCGCCGGGTCGAGATCCGGTTTGGGCTGAACCGGCAGAGCCTGGCGTCGTGGTGGGGCGACCAAGCCAAGGGCGTGGCGCTGGGAGCGGTGCTGCTGGGGGTGGCCGTGGAGCTGGTCTACTGGCTGCTGCACGCCTCGCCCGGGCACTGGTGGCTGTGGGCGTGGGCGGGGTTCGCGGTCTTCATGGTGGTGATGGCGCAACTCGGGCCGGTGGTGCTGCTGCCGATCTTCTTCAAGATGCGGCCGATGTCGGAGGAGAACGAGCGCGACGCGCCGGTGGTGTCGCGGCTGCTCACGGCGTATGCGCGGCAGAAGGCGGCGAATCCGAAGCTGCCGCGGCTGCACGGCATCTTCGAGTGGAAGCTGGGCGAAAAGAGCGCCAAGGCGAACGCGGCGCTCACCGGGCTGGGGCGGACGCGGCGGGTGATCATCAGCGACACGCTGCTGGAGGCGTCCACGCCGGAGGAGATCGAGGCGGTGTTTCTGCACGAGCTGGGGCACCACGTGCATGCCGACATCTGGCAGGGGCTGGCGTTTCAGTCGGGGCTGAGCCTGTTGGGCTTCTGGCTGGCGGCCGAGGCGCTCCGCGCGCTGGGGCCGGGGCTGGGGCTGCGCGGGATCGCGGATATCGCCGGACTGCCGCTGCTAGCGCTGGTGTTCAGCGGGCTGAGCCTGCTGCTGCTACCGGCAGCGAACGGGTTCACGCGGCGGATGGAGCGGCGGGCGGACGATTACTCGTTCGCGGCGCTGGGCACGGCGGCGCCGCTGATCGCGGGGCTGGAAAAGCTGGCGGAAAAGAACCTGGCGGAGCGGGAGCCGGCGCGGTGGAAGGAGTTCCTACTCTACAGCCATCCCTCCATCGCCACGCGTATCCGGCGGGGCCGGAGTTGGCAGGAGCGCCAGAGCGGTTCGATCGGCCTCGGGTAGGAAGCTGCAGGCGAAAGAGCCGGACACGAGCCCGGCGAGAGCGGTAGCGGAGAAGCCGCCGTGGGCGCGCAGCCAGGCGAACTCATCGAGCAGCGTGGTGGCGAAGATGCCGGGATCATCGGAGCTGACGCTGAGGCGGAGGCCGCGATTGCGGTAGCCGAGCGCGGGATAGGGGGCGGCGCCGGCCGCCGGCCAGACACCGGTCTTGAGATTGGAGGTTGGGCAGACGTCGAGGGCGACGCCGCGGGCGGCGAGCTCATCCACCAGCTTTTCGTCTTCGAAGGCGCGCAAGCCGTGGCCGATGCGCTCGGGCGCGAGGTGGCGCAGCGCGTCCCAGAGGGAGGCGGGGCCGGCGGTTTCGCCGGCGTGGACGGTGGTATGCAGACCGTGGGCGCGGGCGCGGGCGTAGGCGGGGGCGAACTCAGCGGCGGAGCGCTGCGATTCATCGCCGCCGATGCCGATGCCGATCACCGCGCCACCGGGTTGCCAGCGCACAGCCCAGTCCACGATCTGCTGGAGCGGCTCGGAGCCGAACTGGCGGACGGCGTCGAGCAGCCAGCGGAGGCGCACGCCGGTGGCGTGCTCGGCGGCGAGGCGGGCGGCTTCGATCGCCTCCCAGTAGGGCTCAATGGCGACGCCGCGCCAGAGCAGGATGCCGACGGAGAAGAAGACTTCGCTGTAGACCACGCCTTGCGCGTGCAGGTAGGCGGCCAGGGCGGCAACCGCCTCGGCGTAATCGGCGGGATCGCGCAGCAACTGGCTGGCGGTCTTGATGGCGTGGATAAAGCCGGGGAAATCGTGGAAGCAGTACAGGGCGCGGCAGGCGTCGAGGCTGGTGAGACCGAAGGGCTGGCCGTGGCGGCGGGCGAGCGCCCAGAGGGTGTCGGGCGAGAGGCTGCCTTCGAGATGGAGATGGAGCTCGGCCTTAGGCAGGGCGCGGAGCCAATCCCGCTCGGCGGTGTCCATGGTCAAGCCGGCGCAAGCCCGGCGCGCAGGACGTCGAGCAGGCGCTCGATCTCTTCGGCGGTGTTGTAGAGATGGGGGGAGACGCGCACCCAGTTCTGGCGGTGGGCGCAGAGGATGCCGGCATCGCGCAGGCGCGCGACGATGGCTTCGGCAGGGCGCGAGGGATGGCGAAAGGTGTTAATGCCGCTGCGGCGCTCGGGCCGGTCGGCATCGGGGGCAAGGCGCAGGATTTCGCAGCCGAGCTCGCGCAAGCCGGCGACGGCGTAGTGGCCGAGGGCCAGCACGTGTTGGGCGATGGCGTCGAGGCCGACCTCGAGCAGCATCTCGACCGAAGCGCCCATGCCGACGAGACCGAGGCGGTTGAGGGCGCCGCACTCGAAGCGGGTGGCGTCGGGGCGCCAGGGCAGGGGCGCGCCGGAGGCGGCGAGGGCGGCGGCGCGGCTGAGGTCGTCCCAGCCGGCGACGGAGAGCCAACCGACTTCGGTGGGCGTGAGCGCGGCCAGGAGGGCGGGATCGAGATAGAGGAAGCCGGCGCCCTCGGGCGAGACCAGCCACTTGTGGCCGTCGGCGGAGAGCGCGTGGATGCCGGCGCGCTTGACGTCGAGCGGGAAGGCGCCCAGGCTCTGGATGCCATCCACCACAAACCAGACGCCGAGCTCGCGGCAGAGCGCGCCGAGCGACTCGAGCGGAGCGCGGTAGCCGCTGAGGAACTGCGCCGAGCTGACGGCGAGCAGCTTGGCGCCGCGGAGCGCCTGGCGGAGGCGGTCGAGATCGGCGAGCGCGGCGCCGGGCAGCAGCTCGAGGCGCACGCCGAGCGAGCGCAGCGCCAGCCAGGGATAGACGTTGGCGGGGAACTCGCAGTCGAAGCCCACGATGCGGTCGCCCGGCTGCCAGGGCAGTCCGCGAGCGACGAAGGAGAGGCCCTCCGACGTGTTCTTGACGAAGGCGATCTCGGCGGGAGCGGCGTTGACGAGGCGCGCCAGAATGGCGCGTACCCGGTCAAGCGGGGCGATCCAATCGTCGAGGTTCACGGCTGGGCCCAACTCGTTCATTTCCACCATTTGACGCTCGATCGCGGCGCGCGCCGGAGTGGGCAGGGGGGCGACGGCGGCGTTGTCGAGGTAAACGCGGCGGTGGCAGACGGGAAAGCATTCGCGCGCCTGGGCCAAGCTCATTGTTGAAGTCACGTGCTCTAGAGTAACGCGGCCGGCGCCGGCGGCGTCGAAGCTACAAACCGCCGGGGTTTGGAGGTTTGCCGGCGGACGTATACTAGGCACAAGGAAGTCCCGCCATGAAGCCAGCCTTTTTCCGCCGCTTCGGCCTGCGCAGCCTGGTGCTCGGCCTGCTGCTGGCGGTGGCGATGCCGCTGGGCGCGCAGAGCGCCAACGAGAAGGATCTGAAGGACATCGGTCACCGCGGCGTGGGCGACGGGCTGGACTTCTATTCCATGGAGAAAGAGATCGCGCTGGGCAAGAGCCTGGCGCAGCAAGTGGATGCGACCGCGCGCATCGTCCACGACCCGGCGGTCAACGAGTACATCAACCGGCTGACGCAGAACCTGGTGCGGCACTCGGACGCCAAGGTGCCGTTCACGGTGAAGGTGATCGAATCGCCGGAGGTGAACGCGGTGGCGCTGCCGGGAGGCTACTTCTTCGTGAACTCGGGGCTGATCCTGGCGGCCGACGACGAGGCCGAACTGGCGGGGCCGATGGCGCATGAGATCGCGCACGTGGCGGCGCGCCACGGCACGCGCAACATGACCAAGAGCGAGCTCATCAACTACGCCACGCTGCCGCTGATCTTCGTGGGCGGCGGGATCGGCTTCGCCGGGCGCAGCCTGGCGACGGTGGCGATCCCGATGAGCTTCATGAAGTTCAGCCGCGGGGACGAGCGCGAGGCCGACTACCTGGGCGTGCAGTACATGTACGAGGCCGGGTACGACCCGCAGGCGTTCGTGCAGATGTTCGAAAAGCTGCTGTCGGAGGAGAAGAAGCAGCCGGGCTTCATCGCCAAGGCGTTCGCGTCGCATCCGCCCACGCCGTCCCGCATCCGGGCGACGGAGAAAGAGATCGCCACGCTGCTGCCGCCGCGGAAGGAGTACATCGAGGACACCTCGGAGTTTGAGCAGATCAAGGCGCGGCTGGCGATGATCGAGCATCGCGACAACATGGACATGAAGCTGCACCCGAGCGGGCGGCCGAGCCTGCTGCACCCCAACGGCACGCCGGTGCTGAACAACGGCAAGAGCGACGGCAAGCCGACGCTGAAGCACCGCCCCGGCGGCGGGGGATTGTAGACGGCGGCGGCTTCGCCGCGTTGCCTCAGCGAATGAGCGGCATGCCGTAGGTCTTGGCGACGGGCTCGAGGAAGGTGCGCTCTTCGCGCAGGATCAGCCGCTTCTGTTGCGCGAAGGCGAAGTTGCGCTGGGCGGCGGGATCCTCGGCCAGCCGCTGCTGATAGGCGGCGTAGGCGGCGAGGCTGCGCAGCGAAATGAGCCCGTAGGCGATGTCGCTGGTGCCGACGTCAGGCAGAAAGTAGCCGACCAGTTGGCCGCCGCAGCTGGGGATGATTTCACTCCAGGCCTCGGCGTAGTCCTTGAAGGCGGCGCGCTGGAACGGGTCCATCTGATAGCGGATGAAACAGGTAAGCATGTGTGCTGGCTCCTCGTGGTGTGGCAGCCAGTCCGCACTCCCGTGAGCCAGCAGCGCGCCGCCAACGCCCAGCAGTCGCAGGGTCGAGCGGCGAGTCAGTGCCTGGCGCGGGCCCCAACGCGGCGTGGGCGCGCGTTCCGCCTGTGCCGGCGCCGGCGCGGGACCCGGCAGGGTTCCCATCGGCGCTGCACTGCGGCGGGCGGGGGCGTGACGAAACCTGGCGTGCATTGCCTTCAGTATGCAAGCACCCGGGATACGACGCTTCGATTATCATCACACTATGGCTGCAGGGACGGGGCGAGGCGGGGACACGCCGGCGCGGCGGGCGG
>DAIDIF010000128.1 GCA_027451805.1 Acidobacteriota bacterium | reverse complement strand
CCAGCAGCAGCGCCGCCGCCAGCGGCGCCCATGCCGGCACCCGCACCCCGCTCGCCATCCGCTCCCGCCACCGTGGCCGCGTCCCGGCCGCCCGATAGCCCGCCAACATTTCCTCAAACCGCTGCCGCTGCCCGGGCCGCGGCGCCGCCGCCGGCCACCCACCCAGCCGCTGCCACATCTCCGCCGCTCCCGCGCAGTCGCCGCACTCCGCCATATGCTGCCGCAGCCACTGCCGGTCGCCCGCCCGCTCCGGCGCTTCCAGCTCCCCTTGCAGCCACTCCGGCAGCAGCGTCTCCGCCTTTTCGCACGCCTTCATGCTCCACCTACCTTCACCAGCTCCTGGTACGCTGCCCGCAGCTCGAGCAGCGCGCGGTGCACGCGCACCTTGACCGTTCCCGTTTCGCAGCGCAGAATCGCCCCGATCTCCTCGTGCCGCAGCTCCTGAAACCGGCTCAGCACCAGGATTTCGCGCTTGTCCTCCGGCAGTTGCGCCAGCGCCCGCGCCAGCAGCCGCTGTTCCTGCGCCGCCTCGGCCGCATCGTGCGGCTCAAAACTGGGCGTGTACGCGTCCTCCCAGTCCACCTCGCCCCGCCGCTTGTGCAAATGGTCCAGCCGCGCGTTGCGGGCGATGTAGTACATCCAGGTCGCGAACCGGCTGCCCGGGCGGTAGGTGGCGCGGTACTTCAGGATGCGCACGAACACGTCCTGCACCAGGTCCTCGCCCGCCGCGCGCGTCGCTCCCAGCCGCAAAAAGTAGTTCAGCAGCGGCCGCTGGTGGCGCTCGAACAGCTCCGCAAGCGCGTCCACCTGGCCCGCGCGCACCGCGCTCATCAGCGCGTCATCGTCCATCGCGGCGGCGTCCGGTCCGACCATGGCTAAAGGTAGTGCGCCCACCATCCCATTCCCTCACCTTGCCTAAACCGCCGTGCCGGCGAAAGGTTACGGGCAGGGAAGCGCCCAGCCGTTACTCGCTGCGCAGGGTGATCGCCGGGTCCACGCGGGTCGCCCGCCGCGCCGGGAAAAAGCTCGCCAGCAGCGCTACTGCCACCAGGAGCAGCGAATATTCGACGTATGTAGTTAAATCCGTGGGGGGCAGTCCGTAGAGCAGCCCGCCCACCGCCCGGCTCAGCACCCACGCGCCCGCCAGCCCCAGGGCCAGCCCGATGCCCACCAGCGACATGCCGCCGCCCAGCACCAGCTTGAAGATGTCGCCGGCGCCGGCGCCCATCGCCATGCGCACGCCCAGCTCCCGCCGCCGCTGGCGCACGCCGTAGGCCATCACCCCATAAATGCCGATCGCCGCCAGCAGCAGCGCCAGCAGCGCCAGGGTGCCGAGCAGCATCGCGCCCATCTCCGCCGGCCAAAGCGAACGCGCGATCGGCGTTTCCGCCGTCTGCACGCGGGTGGCCGCCAGGAGCGGGTTCTGCTGTTGCAGCAAATTGCGCAGCTCCGGTAGTACGGCTTCGGGTGGTCCCGCCGTCCGCACGGTCAGCCCCAGCGCCGTCTGCGGATATTGCGCCAGCGGAAAGTAGCAGAACGGCGTCGGGTTTTCCGACAGCGAGAAGTACTTGCTGTCGCGCGCCACGCCCACCACCTGTGAATACTCGGTGTCGCCGGTGAAGAGTACGCGCTTGCCGACCGGATCCTGCCCCGGCCACACCTGCTTCGCCATGGTCTGGTTGATGACGATCACCTTCGGGCTGTTCGCCGTATCGGTGGCCGCGAAATCGCGGCCTTCGACGACGGCGATGCCCATGGTGCGGAAATACGATCCCGGCGTGACCGACTCCACCACGGTGAAGACCGGCGCCCGCCCCGGCTGCGCCGGCCGCCCTTCGACCTGGTAGCTGCGCGCGAAGCCCGACGGCGCCATGGGCGTGCCGTTGGCCAGCGTCGCCGCGGTGACGCCCGGCAGCGCCCGCGCGCGCTGCAGCAGGGTGCGGTCGAACGCCTCGATCTGCTGCTCGGTGCCGGGCTTGCTCAGGTCCATGCCCACCGTGCCCAGGTCGAAGTTCATCGAGGCCAGGTGCGCCGCGTCGAAGCCGGGGTTGGCGCTCTGGATATTGCGCAGGCTGGCCAAAAACAGGCCCGCCACGATCAGCGCCACCAGCGCGAAGCCGATCTCGCCCACCAGCAGCAGGTTGCGCAGGCTCCAGATCCGCCCCCCGCCCGCCGCCGGCTCGCTGCGCTCCTTCAACGCCTCGGTCAGATCCAGCCCGGTCGCCTGCAGCGCCGGCGCCAGCCCGAAGCCGATGCCCGCGGCGAGGGAAACCGCCAGCGCGAACAGCAACACCCGCCCGTCCAGATGCAGGTGCAGGCCGGTATTCACCAATTGCGGCGGGCGCTTCGCCCATAGCCAGTCGCGCGCCCCCTGCGCGAAGGCCAGCCCGACGCCGCAGGCGATCAGCGCCAGCAGGCTGCTCTCCACCAGCAGCTGCCGCACCAGGCGGCCGCGCGAGGCGCCCATCGCCAGCCGCACCGAGATTTCGCGGTGCCGGCTCATGCCGCGCGCCAGCAGCAGGTTGGCCACGTTGGCGCAGGCGATCAGCAGCACCAGCCCCACCACCGCCATCATCACCAGGAACGCCTGCTCGAACTGCGCCCGTCCGTTCGCGCCCAGCCCGGTCTCCAGCAACGGAATGAGCGTCGCCGACTGCCCCCGGTTGTCCGCCGGATAGCGGTCTTCCAGCTCGCGCGCCGTCACCTTCACCGCCGCCTTCGCCTGCTGCAGCGTCACCCCTGGCGCCAGCCGCCCGAACGCCGCCAGCATGCGCGGCCGCCGCTCGGGAAAATAGGTGAGGAACTGCCCGGTGATCAGCACCGGATACATGGTGATCGGCGCCCAGATCTCCGGATTCCCGAAGGTCGTGGTCCCGTTGAAGGCGGCCGGCGCCACCCCCGCCACCATGAAGCCTTGTCCGTTCAGCTCGATCGTCCGTCCCACGATCCCCGGGTCGCCGCCGAACTGCCGCTGCCAGTAGTTGTAGCCCAGCACCACCAGCGCGCCCTTGCCCGTCGCCGGCGCCTCCGCCGCGGTGAACACCCGCCCCAGCGCCGCCCTCACTCCCAACACCTGAAAGTAGTTGCCGCTCACCAGTTGCACGCCTGCCTGGCTGCTATGCCCGTGGTAGGTCAGCGTCGCGCCCGCGCCGCCATACACTGCCAGCCCCGAAAACACGCGCGTATCTTTGGCATAATCCTGGTAGTTCGGGTAGGAGAGGCCCAGGTAGGCGTTGCCGCCGGTGTTGTCCCGGGTGTACAGGTTCACCAGCCGCGCCGGGTCCTGCGCCGCCACCTGATGGTTCATCACCGCGTTCCAGACGGTGTAGATCGCCGTGTTCGCCCCGATTGCCAGCGCTAGCGACAGCACCGCGACCAGGCTCAGCGCCTTGTTCTTCCCCAGCGTCCGCCAGCCGAACTTCACGTCTTGCCAGATATCGTGCATCACCCCTCCCGTCGCGCGGCCTAGGTTATCTCAGCACTTCGCCCGCCACTATAACCCGTTCCGAATCAAAGCAGGGGCCGCGGGCGGCGTCCGCCTGCACCGGATCACGGTCCGATTTCGGACACGCCGCCGCCCCGATCCGCCGCGCTATCCTGTTCCGGCATGGACTGGGGCCGCCACAAGGACGATCTCTTGCGTCACGACCAGTGGCGCATCGGCATCGCCGACGCCCCCATACACCGCTTCCTCGAACCCGGCTTTCTCCCCGCCATTCGCTGGCTTCCCGCACCCGGCCGCCGTGGCTACTACGCTGACCCGTTCGCCCTACCCGGGGACGACGGTATCGAGATTTACTGCGAGCTGTGGGACGCCCGCGCCGACCGCGGCCATCTGGTCGGGCTCGATGCCCGCGGCGTCGCTCACCCGCTGCTCGGTTTTCCCGCCGACGTCCACCTCTCCTATCCCTTCGTCGTTCAGGACCAAGGCGAGCTCTACTGCATCCCGGAGTCCTCGCAGGCGGGCGAGGTCAACCTCTACCAACATCAAGGCGGCCGTGAATGGGCCTTTGCCGCCTCCCTCCTGCCCGATTTCCCCGGCGTGGACACCACCGTCCTCCGCCTCGAGACCCGCTGGTGGATGTTCACCACTCCCGCCGGCCCCCACGCCAGCGCTGCTCTCCACCTCTTTCACGCCCCCGCACTGCGCGGGCCCTGGACGCCGCATCGCCACAATCCGGTCAAAGCCGATCTCTCCTCCGCCCGCCCCGGCGGTACGCCCTTTCTTCACCAGGGCGCCCTGTACCGCCCCGTGCAGGACTGCTCGTCCAGCTACGGCGGCGGCCTCGCCATCAACCGCGTCGAGCGCCTCTCGCCCGAGCGCTTCTCCGAATCGGTCGCCATTCGGCTGGCCCCGCCCCGCTCCTGGGCTTGGCGTCGCGGTTGGCACACCCTTTCCGCCGCCGGCAGCATGACCCTGCTCGACGCCAAGCGCGTCACCTTCCTCCCCGCCGCCTTTCGCCGGGTTCTCGGGCGCAAGACCGGGCGGGTCCTGGGTACCGGCAAGTGACCTGCCGCTGGATTACTACAAATGCAGAATATGCTGCTTTGGCGCCAGAGTGGGACGCCGCCGTCCTCGCCCTCAACGGCGACAACCCATTTCTTATCAGCGATTTTCTCGCTTGCTATGCCAACGCATTCGTTCCCGACGGCGAGCTCCGCATCCTGGCTATTTACGACAATAGTAGGTTATTTGCCGGCCTGCCGCTCTATCACGTCCGCCGCCGCCGCTGGCCCCACATTCACGCCCTCCGCGTCCTCGGCTTGGGCTTCGCCAACTTGACCGAGCCCTTGGTTCCGGCTGGCAGTGAAGCCGATTTCGCGCTTGCCTGCGGCGAGGCGCTGGCCGAACTCAAGGAATGGGATTACGGCCATATCCCCCTCGCCCGCAGCCCTTGGTGGAGAGAGACGCGCGCCTGCCGCTGGATCGAATCCTCCGCCGGCGCCAATGCCCGGCTTCGGGTGGACCGTCCCGCCGACGAGTATCTGCGCACGCTCCGGCCCAAAATGCAGGCCAACCTCCGCCGCTGCCGCCGCCACGCTGCCGCCCTGGGCGCAGTGACGCTCACCCGCGAGACCGCGCCCGCAGCGATCACCGCTCTCGTGGACTTCCAGCTCCGTCACAACGGCCCCAACCACTACCCGCCCGACGTACAGGTCTCGCCCGACCGCGCCGCTTGGGCCGACTTCACCCGCACCCTCCTGCTCCGCCTCGCCGCCACCGGCCGCCTCGACGCCATGGCCCTGCGCATCGGCGACACGCTCGCCGCCGCCGGCTTTGGCTTCCGCTATGGGGCCGGCTACAAGTCCATGCTGATCAGCCACGATCCTGCCTTTGGCCGTTGCGGCCCCGGGCTGCTGTTTTTCCACCAGCTCATTGACTGGTGCCGGGCGCAAGGTGATCCCTGGATCGACATGTACGCCGCCGGCCCTGCTGATAGCGACAAACGTAGGTGGTGCCGCCAGTTCGTGCCCCTGCGCCAAGTCAGGATATTCCCGCCCCGCTGGCGCGCCGCGCCTATTTACTCTGTTTGTCGGGTTTCGACGCCCAGCTAGAATTTCCCATGCCCGCGCCCGCGCCAACGCTCGCCGCCCGCATGCGCCGCTCGCTCGGCTATCGCGGCCCCTGGCGCACGCTGCGCGTCGGCCTCGCCCTGGCCCGCTACCGCCTGCGCTACGGACTCGCCGCCCCTCGTCCCCACGCCTTCGACCTCGAGTTCGGCACCGACACCGTCTCCCTCACCCGCGCCACCGAACACCGCGGCGATGCCGCGCTGGGCAATGGCCACGAACCGATCGACACGGTGGATTTCGCCAACCTCATGGCCGGCCTGAACACCGATCTTCGGCCCTTCACTTTCGTTGACTTCGGCTCCGGCCAGGGGCGCGCCCTCCTGCTCGCCTCCAACTATCCCTTCGAGCGCATCGTCGGGGTTGAGCACGGGCTTGAGCTGCACCAATCCGCCCTCGCCAACCTGGCCCGCTATCGCAACCCGCGGCAACGCTGCCGTGCGATCGAGTGCGTCTGGGCCGACGCTGCGAGCTGGGAGATTCCCGCCGTGCCCGTCGTCTTTTACTTCTGCGAGCCCTTCCGCGAACCCATGCTGCGCCGCATGGCCGCCCGTGTCCGCGCATCGCTCCGAGCCGCGCCCCGTCCCGCCTACGTGCTCTATGTCGGCGAACTGCGCCGCGTCTGGGAAGAGGCCGGCGGTTTCGAGAGGGTGGCTTCCTCCTACTGGACCTGCATCTTCCGCTGGAGGCCGCCGGCATGACGCCGCCGCCGGAGTCCGAGGCGCGCGCCGCCCTGCGCCGGTATTGGGGCTACGACGCCTTCCGCCCGCTGCAGGCCGACATCATCGCCAGCCTGATGGCCGGCCGCGACGCCTGCGTGGTCATGCCCACCGGCGGCGGCAAATCGCTCTGCTATCAGCTCCCCGCCGCCCTGCACACCGGCCGCGTCGCGATCGTGGTCTCGCCGCTGATCGCGCTCATGCAGGACCAGGTCGCGCAACTCGACCAGATGGGCATTCCCGCCGCCCGCCTCAACAGCACGCTGTCGCCCGCCGAGCAGCGCCAGGTGCTGCGCCGGGCGGAGCAGAGCGAGCTGCGCCTGCTCTACCTCTCGCCCGAGCGGCTCGCGCGCGCCGATACCTGGGACTGGCTCGGCCGCCTGCCGATCTCGTTCTTCGCCATTGACGAAGCCCACTGCATCTCCGAGTGGGGCCACGAGTTCCGCCCCGAATACCGCCAGTTGAGCGCGCTGCGCCAGCGCCTGCCGGGCGCGCCCATCGCCGCCTTTACCGCCAGCGCCACCCGCCGCGTCCGCCACGACATCCTGGAGCAGCTCCAGCTCCGCCAGCCGGCCAAGTTCATCGCCAGCTTCCACCGCCCCAATCTGCGCTACGTGGCGCAGGAGACGCCCGCCCCGCGCCAGCTCGAGTTGCTGGCCCGCGCCGCCCGCGCCGGCGCCGCGGAGGCTGGCAACCTCATCGTCTACGCCCCCACCATCGCCCGCGTCGAGCAGACGGTGGCCCAACTTGCCGCCCGCGGCATCCCGGCGCTCGCCTACCACGGCAAGATGGAGGCCGACGACCGGCGCCGCAACCAGGAGCGCTGGATGCTGGACGAAGTCAAGGTCCTGGTCGGCACCCTCGCCTTCGGCCTCGGCATCAACAAGGCCAACGTCCGCGCCGTCATCCATTTGGCGCTGCCCAAGTCGGTCGAGCAGTACTACCAGGAGGCCGGCCGCGCCGGCCGCGACGGCGAGCCCGCCGACTGCGCCCTGCTCTGGCAGAAGCGCGACGTCGGCCTGCTGGCGCACTTCATCCAGCAGATCGAAGACCCCGCCGAGAGCGACCGCGCCTGGCAGCGCTACCGCGAGATCCGCGCCTTCGTCGAAGCCGCCGCCTGCCGCCACCGCCAGGTGTGCGAGCACTTCGGCGAGCGCTGGAAGCTCGAGCGCTGCGACGCCTGCGACGTCTGCGGCTACGAACCCGCCTGGTTCGCCGGCCTGGCCCTGCCCGCGCCCGTCACCGCGCCCCGTTCCGGGCCGTCGCGCCGTGCCCGCGCCGCCGCCGGATCGCCCGATCTCGCCCCACCCGACGCCGCCCGGTTCGAGCGGTTGAAAGCCTGGCGATTGCAGACCGCCCGCCAGGCCGGCGTGCCCGCCTACGTCGTGCTCCACGACGCCTCGCTCCAGGCGCTCTGCCTCGCCCTCCCGCGCGACCTGGCCGAACTGCGCGAAGTCAGCGGTTTCGGCGACCGCAAGGTCGCCCTCTACGGCGAAGCCCTCCTCGCCCTGCTGCGTGATGTTTCGTAGCGCGCTAGCATAA
Source organism: Acidobacteriota bacterium (assembly GCA_027451805.1). GTDB lineage: Bacteria > Acidobacteriota > Terriglobia > Terriglobales > SCQP01 > SCQP01. The sequence continues at coordinate 224 of DAIDIF010000128.1, read as the reverse complement.
AGCGCAGCCACGACAAGCGCGTTTGCATAAAGCGTTTCGCCATTTGCTTTTGATAAAGCAACTTGTGCAAAGTGGCCTATGGCGCCCGCAGCGCCCAATCCACTTTCGATCCAAGCCATTGATTGGCAAGCGCTTATTCCGCACATTGGGCTGGCCAACCGCGCACTCGCCCGCTATGACGGCGTGCTTTCCGGGCTTCAAAACCCAGGGATCCAGCTATCGCC
>DAIDIF010000127.1 GCA_027451805.1 Acidobacteriota bacterium | reverse complement strand
CTCTCTTCAACGAAGGCGGCAACATGTGGCTACAGCGCTTCCACTGCTGCGGGCGACCGTTCTTTGGCTACTGGATCGGCTGGTTGCTGCTCCTCGGCCTGGTCGCGGGCATCGTCTACATGGCCAGCCGCGCGACCGAGTTTTCGCGGCGCGCGCAGCTCGCCAGCGACCGGCTGGACCGCATCGCGCAGCGCTGGGCGCGCCTGGTGGTGCAGAACGCGTCGCTTCTGGACCAGCCCACCGCGCTGAGGCGCGCGGGCGACTTTCTCGTGCAAAACTTTGGCAACGGCCCCTTCGAGTTTTACCCCGTGGACGAGGGCGCGCCGGGCGGCGCGCCCTCGTCCGAGCCGTTCCTGGCGCACGGCACCGCCCAGGGCTACAGCGCCGAGTACGACGCCGCGGACCTGGAGATGGACGCGCTGGGCCTCCTCGCGGTGCTGCGCGGGTGGGACGCCCGGATGGCCACCATGCGCCGCGCGCGCATCGCCAAGGAGGTGCGGCAGGACACCGCCACCGAGCAGGTCGACGTGCGCGGACCGTACATTCGCGCGCTCGTCACGCTCCGCCTCGCCTGGGACCACCAGCCGCCCGTGCCACAGGCGTTCGCCCCGCGCGGCGGCCACCGTTCGCGCAGCGCCTGGACGTTCGAGTTTTCCGGCCTCCTGCGCGAGGTCGGCGGCGGCGAATGGAAGCTGTACGGCGTCAAGGCCTACGACGACTACGAACAGAGCTAGGGGGGGGAGGGCGACGCAGCGACTTTATCACTCGTTCTTGATGCCCGCGCCCAGCTCGCGCGTGCCCAGGTACTGCAGGGCGGCGACCGGCAGCGTGAGGAGGCTCGCGAAGAGGTAGCCAATGTACTGGTCGCTGGCGCCGATCTTGCCGTCGATGCAGGGACTCAGGCCGAGCGTGATGCCCACGGCGACCAGCACCGCGTAGACGCCGATCGTGGCCGTGTGGAGGAAGAACCGCTCGAGCGGTGTGACGGGCAGCGGCGCCGAGGAGCGCACGCCGTCCCAGTCGACCCACAGCATGCGGCGCAGGCGCGAGGCGATGGCCGCGTAGGCCGCGCTCATGACCAGCGGCACCCAGGCGACGCCAAACATGCCCTTGCGCGCGGGGTCCTCGTCCTCGCGGCCGGCGAGGAAGAACATGAACGCGGCGGCCGTGAAGAACACCACGACGAGCGCGCCGTTGGCCTTTGACAGGCGCTCGCCGTTCGCGGCGCCGATGGCGGCGAAGGCCGCCCAGAGGGTGATCGCCACGAAGAAGGGCTGCGGAAAGAGCACGCCGTCCGTGGTGCGCAGGTAGAGGCCCGCGTCGATGAGGTGGAACACCCAGGCGACGAACAGCGGCAGCTGGCCCAGGAAGATCCAGACGGCGGCCAGCCGCTTGGCGCTGTCCTTCTTCTCGACCACGGAGAGCACCAGTGGGGCGATCCACCCGATCAGGCTCCCTACGAGCCCCACCACAAACATCTCGTCCAGCACGGTCCCCGACGGCATCGTGGACGGCGGCAGCGGCAGCAGTGACAAACGACGGCGAAGCGGGTGCCCGTGCCGCAAAGTGGCGCGGGGGATGGGGGCGGAGCGCTGACTGGCAAAGCGCGGCGCACTGGGTGTTGTCCCCTCTTTTGGCGCGGCGGGCGCCCTTCGCGGAGGGGGTGGTTGCCTGTGTGTGTGTGTGCGTAGAGCGGACGGTGCGCGGCGCCCTCCTTTTAATCAACCTAACAATTCGCGACGCCCTCCATGCCGACCGGCGCCCCGTTCGGCGCGGCGGCGGCGGCATCAGCGCCGCCGCGTTGGTTCAGGCTCACCGCAGCGAGCTTCGCCGATGTCTCCTCGATGTCCTTGATCTGCTGCTCCTTGCGGCGGCGTATGGCCTCCGCGCGCGCCCGCTCGACCCGGGCGCGCTCCGCCAGCGCCTCGTCGGTGGCGCGCACCACGATCATGACGTCGCCGTCCGGGTAGAGCAGCACGATGCGCCCCACGTCCATCCAGAGGCTCTGGAAGACCTGGCCGGGGCCCGCAGCCGCGCCCCCGGCGGCTGCGGGCCGCTTGGTCTCCAGGCCGACGCTGCCCACCGGCGCGTTGTTGGACGTGTGCAGCAGGTGCACAAAGTTGGTCGCAAAGTCGTTGATCGCCACGAGCCGCCCGAAGCTGTACACGCAGCGGACCGGCGCGCCCGCGCGCGCGCCGCTCGGCGCGATGCGCATGCGGGCCAGCCGGTCCACGGTGTCGGCGTCGCCCATCTGCCAGATCACGCCGGACGCGTGGCCGCAGGCGATGCGGAACGCGGAGCGCGCGTCCCGGTCCGCGCACGGGCGCGACCAGTGCACCTCCGGGTCGCCGCCGTGCGTGCCCCAGCTCGCGTGGATCGAGAGGATCGGGCTGCGGAACGCGCCGACGCTGTCCAGGAGCGCGCGCTCCTGCTCGCGGCTGAGCCGGCCGCCCGCCGCTCTGATGTGCTCCTGCATGATGGCCAGCTCGGTCGCGTAGTTGGGCGCCAGGAAGGGCGTCGCGTCCACGCGCCGGCAGTCGACGCGCCCGCTGCTGCCCGGCGGCGGGCTGACCAAGCGGTACGGCAGGAGCAGCCCATCGTACGTGCCGAGCAGCAGCGCGTCCGCGTCGAACGCGTCAAAGGCGGCCGCCGTGATGCACGTCAGCGTGCCCTCCGCGAGGCGGTCCTCGTAGAACTTGGGCGGCGGGTCCGTGGCGGAGCGCGGCGGCATCTCGATGAGGAACGGCTCCCAGTCGCCCCGCCAGCCGACCGCGGCGCGGCCCGACGCCGCGTCCGGCTGGAACAGAAACTCGCGCACGTACATGTGCGGCGGCAGTGGCTGGCCGCCCGCGGTGGCCTGCGTCACGACGAGCAGCACGCGCCGGTCGCTCACGGCGAGCAGCGTGGGCAGCACCGGGCCGGTCGGCGGCGCGGGATCCACGAGGGCCACCAGGTCCCGGCGAGCGACGGCGTCGGACGTGCGGCCGGGCTGTGCCAGGTACACAAAGAGGCCCAGCGGTCCGTCCGGCGCTTCGGTGCGCCCCATGCACGCGGCCACCGCGGGGGCGCCGTGCGCCCGCTGCGCCGACACGGCGCAGCGGAGCACCTCGGCCGGCACGGGCAGCGCGCGCACCTGCCGCCACACGGGGTACACGCTCGCCAGGTCGATGGTGATCACGACGGCCGGACCGGCGGCGGCGCCGCCTCCAGGCGCCAGTGCCTCGTCGGTGGGCTTGACCGTCTGGTCCGCGTCCTTGACGAGGCGCGCCACCGGCCGGTCGGTGCCCATGGCGTTCAGCACAAACAGCGCGTGCTCGCCGCCCCGGACCGAGCCCACGCCGAACGCCACGCCCCGGCCGCAGACGCCCAGCGGGCTGAAGCCGCCCGGGAAGCCGGCGTGGCGCCGGTTGTTCGGGTCCACCCAGACGCGGTGCAGGTGCACCGCCTCGCAGTTGGCCGGCTCCGCGAGCGCGTCGTCGCCCTGCAGGTACGCCTCGGCAGCCACGCGCGTCGGCTCCAGCCGGAGGTCGGCGGCGCGCAGGTCGTTCTGGCGCAGCGCGCCCCTGACGCCGGGGCTGTGCGCGTAGACGAGGTCCACGTCGGGGAAGCGCAGGCGCGCCGCGAGCAGTGCATCCACCGTGCTTGCCAGCGGCTCCGGGTCGCTCTTGCCCCGCGCGGCCGCGTCTCGCTGTGCGTAGGTGCGCACGCCCTGGTGGTAGAAGGCGCGCCCGATCGTTTCGCGGTGCACCTCGAGCTCGACGGCGTTGGTGGCGGGGTTGCGGCCCGCGTAGAGGTACGTGCGGGTCTTGGTCGTGTCCGTCTCGCGGGAGATGCGCGCCGCCTCCGTCTCGGTTTCCGGATTGAACAGGTGCGGAACGACGCCGATCTGTTCGTAGTACGCGTAGAGCAGATCGCCGAGCGGCGACCGGAGGGGAACGCGAAAAAACTCGTGCAGCGGCCGGCGATACTCGATGGGCCCCTCTAGCAGGTCCTTGGCGTAGTCCTCTTGAAACAACTCGCGCCTCACGGGCTTGGCGTCGGTCGGCAGAGCGCCATCCGCGCGCGGCATCTCCGCATCCATCGGTGGCACGGTCGGCGCGGTGCGAGGGGGAAAATGGCGCGCCGCTTTTTCAATCTGTGGGTCGGACCTACTTTGGCCCCCCCGCCCCGCCCGCCCCACGTCCATGGCACCTCAAAAGAAACGGCGCGCGCTTCGCCCTCCCTACAGACCGTATTTTTTGCACACGCCGTCGAGCGCGCCTGCCTCGCATGCCTGTCGAGGCCGTGGCGATTGTCACCACCACCACGACGACCGCCGGCGGCGGCGGCGGCGCCGCCGCCGGCGATGAGCGCGCGCTGTGCGGACCGCCCACGCAACGCGATCCCCGGTATGGCTTCACGGCCAACTGTCGGCGGGCGCACCGCCGCTTTGGGTCGTGGATGCGCCTGGATGAGTTTGCGCGCAGCAAGCGGCACGCGGCCGCGTACGCGGGCAAGGCGCTCGCCGACTTTGACGTGATCGTACGCTGGAACCACCGCAACCTGCGCGCCACGGTCGACCCGCAGGACCCGGACTGGTTCGCGCGCCTGCGCGACAACCTGGCCCGCCTGATCTCGCTGGGCACGGAACAGCCGCTGGACGCGCGCCGCATCCGCCTGGAGGTGTCCAGCAGCCCGCTGGGCAGCAGCTCGATCCAGGAGACGCCGCAGAGCCTGGACGAGCTGTACAGGCACAGCGTGCTGGGCCTGCGTCTCATCGTGCTTGCCAAGGAGGAGGGTCGCCTCGTGCCGCTCGCCAAGCCGCCCGTGTACCTGTACCCGGAGCTGCCCGCGCTCGTGCCCGGCACGCTCAGCTCGGAACTGGAACGCAACAACGCGCTGGGCGAGACGCGCAACGCGGCGCAGGCCGTGCGCCGCGTGCTGGAGGACTCGGTGGTGCCGATCGCCGCGCGCCTGGTCAAGATGCGCGCGCAGTGCCCCGACGGCCTGGTGGCCACCGAGGCCGCCATCCAGCAGGCGCTGTACACGCGCCCCTCCGCCGCCGCGTGCCACCTGATGTCGCCCGGCGACGGCCGGCTGCGCGCCGCGCTCGAGGCCGCCTGGTGCCCGAACGTGGCGCACACCGCAAACGAGATCGCCTACGAGCTGGCGCGGCGCGTGTGCAAGGTGAAGGCCACCGCCGACCCGCTGTCGGACGCGGACGTCGACGCGAGCATGGCGGGCAGCTGCGAGCAGGTGTGCGCGCTCTTTGAGCGGCGCGCCACGGCCTGGCGCGCGCGCCAGGCCGCGCGCCAGGTCTGCCCCAGCCCGGTGGCGGCCGCGGCCGCCATCCCGGTCGAGCTGCACACCGTGGGCGCGCCCATCGGGCGCGCGGCCTACGAGCGCATCGATGCGCACCTCATCGAGGGCTCCTACGCGGACCCGTACCGCGCCGCCCTGGCGCTGGGCGCCACCCCCCAAGAGGTGGCGGAGGGCAGCGCGAGCAACCGCATCTTTGCGGGCGAGACCGCCAAGCTGATCGCGAGCGATGCGCGCGCGTCCAACGTCAAGCGCGCCGTGTTCACCTGCAAGGCAATCGCCCGGAAGCACCGCGAACACCGCGATCATCACCACCATCATCATCATCAACACCACGACGAGCAGTCGGCCAAGGGGATGGGCGCCACGGGGGTGGCGTCGGCGGCGGCGCTCCCGGTGGCCCAGGCCGCGACCGCCGAGTTTGGCATGCTGCGCACCCGGGTGCTGAACGGCCGCCCGGACGCGGACATCATCCGCGTCAGCCCGCTCGCGAACCTCGTGCCGCCCCCGGCGCTCGCGCCCCCGACGGCGGCCGCCGGGGCACCGGTGCCGGGATACGCGGACAACACGGCCGGCGCGGACCTGGCCGCCCTGGGCCTGCGCCGCATCGACTGCCGGCACTGCGCCGGCACCGTGCTGCTGCTCGGCGTGTCGGACGCGCGCCTGGCCAGCGTGGTGCCCAGCGCGTGCCGGGCCTGCGCCGCGCTACGGACCGCGCCGGCAACTGCCGCCGCCGCCGCCGGCGCCGCGCCGCCCACGCTCGCCACCGGCGCGCAGCCGCTGGCCGAAGCGGCCAGCGACGATGCGGACGATGACGTCCAAGTTGAGATCGTGACCGGCGAGCCCGACGAGGCCTCGCCGCCCGAGACGCCCCGGCCGGCCTCCAAGTCCGCGGTCGGCGGCGAGGCGGCGGCGGCGGCGGCGCCGCCGGCGGCGGCACAGGCCCGGGCGCCCTCGGAGGGCGTGGACATGGCCGAGATGAACGAAGCTCCGGCCGCCAAATCGGCCGCCCCCCGCGACGAGGGCGGCGCGGCGCCGGCGCTGCCGGTGAGCATGCAGGAGGCCCTGAACCGGCCGCTGCCCGAGAGCGGGCCGCTCGAGACCGCCGCCGTGGAGCGCCCCCTGCCCCCGGTGCCCCCCGTCGGCACGGCGCTGCTGCGCGTCAGCAACAGCAGCGCACGTCCGATCACCGTGCGGCTCACCAACGCGTCCGGCCGCGCCACCGCCGAGGTGCTCGCGATGACCGTGGCGGCCAACAGCTACGCCGACAGCCAGCCATTCCCGTACGGCAAGCACCGGGTGGCGATCGTCGATGCCGAGACGGGCGCGCCGCTGGGCGCGGGCGAGCCCACCTGGCGCTTCACCCAGCGATCGCTGCACGCGATCGACTTCACCGGCACGGGGCCCACCCGGATGCGCGTGGCGCACCTGTACGCGGCGGAGCGCATCGCGCCGATCAGCTGGTTCTGGGACCGCGTGTTTGGGCGCCCCGGCCAGCCCTTCCGCGGCAGCGCCGACACCGGCATCTACGTGCTGCCCTCGGCCGGCCTCGTGCAGGACGAGCCGCACCTGCTGGTCAAGGCGAGCGCCGACGGCGTGCGGCAGCACCTGGCGGCCACCATTGAGGACGACGGCCTGCTCACCGGCGCCGGCCGCACCACGTACGCGGCCTTCAGCGCGGCGCCGCACGCGAGCAACCTGGGCGCGCCGCTCACGCTGGTGCGCGACGAGCTGAACGGCAAGATGGCCGTGCGGCGCGCCAACGGCGAGGACGGCTGGGCACCGATCACGAGCGTGCTGCAGGTGAGCTCATCGACGGCCGCAAGCGGCCACGGCAGCGTGCTGTTCGTGGTGGACGCGCCGATGGAGGACATTGTGCGCGCCGCGAAGCAGTAGACCGCCCAGTGAGCGGCGGGTGCCGAAGCGCCAGCGAAAAAAACCCCCGCGTAAACAGCGGAAGAGTCGCCCAACGACTAAAAAAACCGTTCGAGCAGCGCCGGCCCAGTTTATCTCTCGCGTCGGCACCGGCGATGCTGCAGCGCGGGGCGCGGCGCACGGACGGCGCCGTCCGCGTTGCGCCCATCAGCGTGACCTATGGCGAGCCGCCTCCGCCCCCGCCGGCGCCCGCAGCCCCGCCGCCGCCGGCCATTCCGACGCACACGGCGCCAGCGGGCCGCGCGGCCTGGGACCCGGTGCACGACCCGTTCGTGCGGGTGGGCGAACCGCCCGCCGACCCGCTCCCGAGTGACGGCATCCTGTACGACGTCACGCGAGACGCCAACGGCCACATCACCTACGCGCGCCACCGGCCGTTGGACACGGCGCTCGACGCGGCCTGGGGTCGAGAGTACGCAGCGGCCGAGGTCCAGCGGCAGCTGGAGCTGGAGCAGGACGAGGTGTACCGCTTCCTGCAGATTCTCAACGGCGCCATCGGCACGCGTCAGGAGCTCTGGATGGGCAGCGCCGCCGGCGCGGAGGCGGTGCGCACGATATTCACGAATCTGCTCGGCCCGGCGGCGCGCGCCGCCGGCGGTCCCGCGTCGGTCGCCAGCGCTCCGGACCCGTCGCGCGTCATTGAATCGGTCCGCAAGCACCTGGAGAGCGGCCTCGACGCGTCGGTGGGGCCCGCCTCGGCGCTCTCCCGCGGCTTCGACGCGACCGACCCCGCGGCCAACGCGCTGCTGACCAGCATTGCCGTGGGCGGCGAACAGGAGCGCGCGCTCAACTTTGCGGAGCGCTCCGTCAAGATCGCCGTGGCCGCTAAGGACCTGCCGCGCGAGCTGGCCGGCCAG
>DAIDIF010000126.1 GCA_027451805.1 Acidobacteriota bacterium | reverse complement strand
GCTCGGCCGGCCGGGGGCCCCGGGGCGCCCCGGCCAGCCGGGGCCGCGCCTCGTTGCTTGCCGGGGGCGGGCCGCCCTTCGGAGTTTCGCGGCCTTCTCGCGCCGACTTGGCCCACGGTGCCAACGGCGCGACCCCCGCGTCCGGACGGGTAGACTTGCTTTTCCAGCCCCCTATCCGGTAAGATTTTTTTCTCGTGGCTCAGCGGTTCCACCATCGTGCCCATCATCACGCGCCGGCCGGCGCGCGCGGCATCGTGGACTTCTGAGCAACCCTCCAGTCCTGATGTTCCAGCGCCCGCCGCCGATGCGGCGGGCGCTTTGTTTTTGTGTGCGCAAACGAGGAGACACCGTGACCGTGACCACGCAACTGGATTTCGATAAATCGGCTGGCCTGCTGCCGGTCATCGTCCGCCACGCCGGGCGGGGCGACGTGCTGATGCTGGGCTACATGAACCGGGCCGCCTGGGAGCAGACGCTGGCGACCGGCTGGGTGACGTTCTTCAGCCGCTCCCGCCAGCGGCTCTGGCTAAAGGGCGAAACCAGCGGCCATCGGCTGCGCCTGGTGCGCGCCTTCGCCGATTGCGACGGCGATGCCCTGCTGGTCGAAGCGGAGTTTGAAGGCCAGCCTGCCGTCTGCCACGAAGGCTACCGCGGCTGCTTTTTTCGCGCCTGGAGCGATGGCGAGTTCCGGCCGCAGGGCGAGCGGGTGTTCGATCCGGCGGAGGTCTACGGGCGATGAATACGCTGCGGCTTGGCATTCCGAAGGGCAGCCTGCAGGAGGCGACCCTTGCCCTGTTCGAGCGCGCGGGCTTCCGCATTCACGTGCATGCGCGCTCCTATTTCCCCTCCATTGACGATGCCGGCATCGAGTGCATGCTGATTCGGGCGCAGGAGATGGCGCGGTACGTTCAGGACGGCATTCTCGACCTCGGCCTCACCGGGCGCGACTGGGTGCTGGAAAACGACGCCCAAGTGATCACCGTCGCCGACCTGGTCTACGCCAAGCAGAGTTTCACGCCCGTACGCTGGGTGCTGGCGGTGCCGGAAGCATCGCCGGTGCGCTCGGCCGCCGATCTGCAGGGCAAGAAGATCGCCACCGAACTGGTGGGCGTCACCCGGCGCTACCTCGCCGCGCATGGGGTCGAGGCGACGGTGGAGTTCAGCTGGGGCGCGACCGAGGTCAAGCCGCCGGTGCTGGCCGACGCCATCGTGGAGGTGACCGAAACCGGCGCCTCGTTGCGCGCCCATCAGCTGCGCATCGTGGACACGGTGCTGGAGTCGCGCACCCAGCTGATCGCCAACACCGCGGCCTGGTCGGATGGGGCGAAGCGGGAGAAGATCGAAACCATCGCGCTGCTGCTCGAGGGCGCGATCGCCGCCCACGGCCGGGTCGGGCTGATGCTCAACGTGGAGCGGGAGAATCTGGAGCAGGTCTTGCGCGTCCTCGACGCCTTGAAGCGGCCGACGGTGTCGGCGCTCAGCGACCCGGGCTGGGTCGCGGTCAACACCGTGATCGAGGAACAGCGGGTGCGGGAGATCATCCCGCGGCTGAAGGCGGCGCGGGCGCAGGGCATCGTGGAGTATCCGCTGAACAAGGTGGTGCTGTGAGGGCGGGCGGGCGAACGGCGGCGGCGATCCGCATCCTGGCGCTCAGCGACGCCGCGCTGGACGGGCTGGCGGCGGGGGCGCGGCGCGACCTGGAGCGCGCGCTGCCGGTGGCGGCGCGCATCGTGGCCGACGTGCGGCGGCGCGGCGGCCGGG
>DAIDIF010000125.1 GCA_027451805.1 Acidobacteriota bacterium | reverse complement strand
GCGAACCTGGTGCGGCGGGTGGAAGGGGCGGAGGCGGCGGGAGGGAAGCTGAAACTGCAGTGCCTGCGGATGGGGCGGAGCGCGCCCAGCGGCATGGTGCTGACGGCGGGCGCGGCGGTGGCGCCGGAGCGGCGCAACCGGGACGACTTCCACGCGGCGGTGATCGCGGCGGCGGAGCGGGAGTGGCGGGGCTGGCGGTGCGAGGCCGAAGGCAGCGGGCGCCGCGCGTGGCAGCGGCTGCTGCTGCAGAAGCAGGCGCGGCTGCTGGCGGTGGTGGCGGGCGAAGCCGAGGCGGGCGCGGACCTGGGGGCGATGGCGGCGGCGCTGGCGTGGGCCGCGGAGGTGAAGCGGCGGCATCCGCAGGGGGTGCTGGAGGGGGTGCGGCTGATCATGGATGGCGGCGCCGCGCCGGCGGTCGCGCGGCTGCGGCCCTGGCTGCGGCGGCCGCAGCCGGAACTCTACGCGCTGGACCGCGCCGCGGGGCAGCTCGAACCGCTGGCGTCGGCGGAGGGAAACACCGCGCCGCGGCTGCGGCGGGCGCCGCCGGCGAACGGGCAGCAGCCGGCGGCGGAGACGGGCGCGGAGGCGGCGCTGCTGGCGGAGGTGCGGGAGTTTTGTCCGCAGGCGGTGTGGGAGGCGCGGGCGGACGGCGGGCGGCGGATCAGCGTCTACGGGCTGGAAGTGGCGCGGACGGCGGATGCCGCGGGAGCGCGCGGCGAATTCCAGTTTGGCTGCGGGCGGGAGGCGTCGCCGCTGGAGGAGGGGTCGCGGCCGCTGTTTTTCCAGCTTCTACGCGAGGTGGCGCGCCAGCGGGTGGCGGGGCAGGACCGGCGGTTTCCGTATTATGCGGCGCAGCCGGAGCGCTGGCTGCAGCACCTGCTGCAGCGCGATCCGGGATGCCTGGACGCGCAGATGGACGCGCGGCGGGTCTACAGCCAGGTCAGCATGAGCGAGCCGGGTGGGCGCGAGATCGTCGACCTGCTGGGGGTGGACCGGCACGGGCGGCTGCTGGCGATCGAGCTGAAGGCGGACGAGGATCTGGCGTTTCCGCTGCAGGGGCTGGAGTACTGGCGGCAGGTGCGGCAGCACCAGGCGGCGGGGGAGTTTGCCCGGCTGGGGTACTTTCCGGGCGTGGCGCTGAGCCCGCTGCCGCCGCGGCTGTGGCTGGTGGCGCCGGCGCTGCGCTGGCATCCGCGCAGCGACGACATCACGCACTGGATCGCGCCGGACGTGCCGTGGACGCGGATCGGGCTGAACGAAGAGTGGCGGCACAGCATCCAGGTGGTCGATCGAAGGGAGGCGGCACGCGGCTGAGGCGCAGAGTGGCTCGGCCACCTTTTGCTCATGCCGCCCTCCCGTTGGTCGGGCTGTGGCCGTGCTTCGATCCCCGGTAACGGACACCCGCTGGCGCTCAGGGCGTCTCCAAGTTGCCGCGTAGAGAAGACCGCAAAATGGGTGGGTGGCCGCCGGCCTTTTGGGGTATGGTTTAGGGGCTATGCGGACACTGAGGCTATGGGTGGTGATCGCCGGGGCGGGGCTGCTGGCGCTGGCGCTGATGGGGGCGGGGCGGGCGCAGGGGGCGGCCGCCGCGCTAGCGGGGACCTGGACGGGGACGCGGACGTTCCGGCGCGGGACGCGCCGCTTCACCTCGACCAGCACCTTCGTGTTCCAAGTCGACGGGGACCGCTTCACCGGCACCGCGGTCACCGGCAGCGACCGGCGCGAGATCGAGGGCGGGACGATTCAGGGCGGCACGCTGCAGTTCACCACGCGCAACGGGTTCTCGCCGGATGCGCCGCTGCAGGTGTGGGCGGGGACCTGGGACGGCAAGAACCTGTCGGTGCGGCTGACGGAGATCAAGCCGCAGGCGGGCTATCCCTACGCGGTGCCGGCGCGGATGCGGCATCCGAACTTCCCGCCGATGGCGCTGCGCAAGGTGTCCAGCGCGACGGTGTTTGCGCTGCCGCCGGCGCTACGGCATCCGCCGCTGCCGCCGTTGCAGCCGCTGCCGCCGAACGGGCTGGCGCTGACGCCGCCGATGGGCTGGAACAGTTGGAACAAGTTTCACGGGGCGGTGAACGACCGCGACGTGCGCGAGATGGCGGATGCGATGGCGGCCTCGGGGATGAAGGCGGCGGGCTACGAGTACGTCAACATTGACGACACCTGGGAGGGCGGGCGCGACGCCCAGGGCAACATCGTGCCCAACGCGAAGTTCCCCAACATGAAAGCGCTGGCGGACTACGTGCACTCCAAGGGGCTGAAGCTCGGCATCTACTCCTCCCCCGGGCCGAAGACGTGCGCCGGCTACACCGGCAGCTACCGGCACGAGGCGCAGGATGCGAAGACGTATGCGAAGTGGGGGATCGACTACCTCAAATACGACTGGTGCAGCGCCAGCCTGGTGTACCGGCCGGACCAGATGGAGCAGGCCTACGAGCTGATGGCGGAGGCGCTGCGGGCGACGGGGCGGCCGATCGTCTACAGCCTGTGCCAGTACGGCGAGGAGCACGTGGAGCGGTGGGGGGCGCTGGTGGGGGGCAATTTGTGGCGCACCACGGGCGACATCTCCGACCATTACGACGCGATGGCGCGCAACGGATTCTCGCAGAACGGGCTGCAGGCGTACGCGGCGCCGGGGCACTGGAACGATCGCGACATGCTGGAGATCGGCAACGGCGGGATGACGAGCACCGAGTACAAGACCCACATGAGCCTGTGGGCGATGCTGGCGGCGCCGCTGATCGCGGGCAACGACCTGACCAAGATGACGCCGGCGACGCTGCAGATTCTGACCAACCGCGCGGTAATCGCGGTGGACCAGGACCGGCTGGGCAAGCAGGGCTGGCGCATCTGGAAGCAGGGCGACCTCGAGATCTGGAAAAAGCCGCTGGCGGGCGGGGCGGTGGCGGTGGGGATGTTCAACCGGGGAACCACGCCGGAGCCGATCACCGTGAGCTGGGCGTCGCTGGGCATGCCCAACAACCCGGCGATCCGCGATCTGTGGGCGCACCGGACGCTGCACTCGCCGGGCAGCTACACGGCGCACGTCGCCGGCCACGGCGTGGTGTTGCTGCGGGTGCAGTAGCGCCGCGATGGAGCATACGGCGGAGCGGTTCGCGGCCCGCTATGGGCGGCCGGCGGCGGGCGTGGCCCGGGCGCCGGGGCGGGTGAACCTGATCGGCGAGCACACCGACTACAACGAGGGCTGGGTGATGCCGCTGGCCATCGGGCTGTCCTGCCGGGCGGCGATCGCGATGCGAAACGACGCGGGGGTGCGGCTGGGGTCGGGCCAGTATGGCGAGGTGGCCGAGTTCGCGCTCGACTCCGCGGCGGCGCCGGGACACTGGGCTGCGCCGCTGGCGGGGGTGCTGGCGATTCTGGCGCGGGAGTACGGGCTGGCGCGCGGCGCCGACCTGTGGCTGGAGAGCGAGGTGCCGATCGGGGCGGGGCTGAGCTCATCGGCGGCGGCGCAGGCGGCGGTCGCCCTGGCGGCGGCGGAAGCGGTGGGTCTGGCGATCCCGCGGCCGGAACTGGCGCGGGTGTGCCAGCGGGCGAGCGCGGAGTACGCCGGCGTGCGCTGCGGGATCATGGACCCCTACATCGCGCTCACCGGGCGCGCGGGCATGGTGCTGCTGCTGGACACGCGCGCTCTGACCGAACGCTGGCTGGCGTGGCCGGAGGCGGCGTGCCTGATCGTGTGCGACAGCGGCGCGCGGCACGATCATGCCACCGGCGAGTACAACCAGCGGCGGGCGGAGTGTGAGGCGGCGGCCGCGGCGCTGGCGGCGCGGGCGCCGGGCGTGCGCGCGCTGCGCGACGTGAGCGTGGAGACGCTGGCGCGGGCGCAGGGCGCGATGGACGCGACGCTGTGGCGGCGGGCGCGGCACGTGGTGAGCGAGAACGCGCGGGTGGCGGCGGCGGCGGGGGCGCTGGTGGCGGGCGATCTGGAGCGGCTGGGCGATCTGCTCAACACCTCGCATGCCAGCTTGCGCGACGATTATCAGGTGAGCTGCGCCGAGCTCGACCGGCTGCAGGCGGCGTGCGTGGCGCAAGCGGGGGTCTACGGGGCGCGGATGATGGGCGGCGGGTTCGGCGGATGCGTGCTGGCGCTGGCGCGGCCGGAGCGCGCGGCGGCGGTGCAGGCGGCGGTGGCGGGAGCGGCGGCGCGGAGCTGGATCTGCCGGCCTGCGGCGGGCGCGGAGGCGGTGGCCGCATGAAGATGCTGGAAGGCGCGCACCGGCGGTACAACCCGCTGCTGGATGAGTGGGTGCTGGTGTCGCCGCAGCGCATGCAGCGGCCCTGGCAGGGCGAGGTGGAGCGCACCGCGCCTCCGGCGCCGCCGGGCTACGACCCGGCCTGCTATTTGTGCCCGGGCAACGCGCGCGTGGGCGGCGCCCGCAACCCGGTCTACGACGGCATCTACATCTTCGACAACGATTTCCCGGCGCTGCAGGCCGCGGCCGGCGGCGGCGAGGTGGACGACGGACTGCTGCGGGCGCAGCCGGAGGCGGGCATCTGCCGGGTGATTTGCTACACGCCGCGCCACGATCTCACCATGGCAGAGATGCCGGTAGAGACGATCGCGGCGGTGACCGCGGCCTGGGCGGAGGAGACCCGGGCGCTGATGGCGCGGCCGGGCATCCAGTCGGTGATGGTGTTTGAGAACCGCGGCGCGATGATGGGATCGAGCAACCCGCATCCGCATGGGCAAATCTGGGCGAACGCCTGCCTGCCCAACGTGCTGGCGAAGGAATTGGAGCAGCAGGCGGGCTATCACGAGCGGCAGGGCGAGTGCCTGCTCTGCAACTATCTGGCGCAGGAGCTGGAGCGGGGCGAGCGGATCGTGGCCGAGAATGCCGGGTTTGTGGCGCTGGCGCCCTACTGGGCGATCTGGCCGTTCGAGACCCTGGTGCTGCCACGGGCGCACCAGGGGCGGCTGGACGAGCTGAGCGCGGAGGCGCGGGCGCAGTTGGCCGAAATGTTCCAGCGGCTGCTGGCGAAGTACGAGCGGCTGTTCGAAGCGCCGTTTCCCTACTCGATGGGGTTTCACCAGGCGCCGGCGGCGGCGCGGGCGCGGCCGGGGTGGCATCTGCACGCCCACTTTCTGCCGCCGCTGCTGCGCTCGGCGACGGTGCGGAAGTTCATGGTGGGCTACGAGCTGATGGCGATGCCGCAGCGCGACCTGACGCCGGAGGCGGCGGCGGCGCGGTTGCGGGAGATGGGCGGCGGGTAGCTTTCGCCGGCGCGGGGAATCTGGTACAACTGCGCTATGACGGCGGACAAGGGGCACATCTCGATCTGGTTTTTCATCGGCGGGCTGCTGGCGGTGTACGGCGGGCTGGTCGCCGGGGCGGGCATTTACCAGATCTGGCACCCGGCGCCGGTGGTGCTGGAACAGCTGCACGCGGGGATCTGGTGGGGCGGGCTGCTGCTGGCGCTGGGGCTGTTCTACCTGCGAGCGTTCCGGCCGCGCTAGGGATGAAGTAGAGTGGCTCGGCCAGGGCGCAGCGGTCAGGCGCGCAGCGCGGCGGTGTCGGCCAAGGCGGCGAGGACGGCATCGCGCGGGACGCCGCTGACGACCTCGACGCGGCCGAGGGCGGCGGGGAGAACGAAGTGAAGCTCGCCGGCGCGGGCTTTTTTGTCGCTGGCCATATGGGCGAGGAGGACGTCGGGCGCGACCCGGATGGGCGGGAGCGGGCGGCAGAGCGCGAGGATGGCGGCTTCGGCGCGGCGCTGCTCCGGCTCGGACCAGCGGCCCAGGCGGAGGGCCAGGCGGCCGGCGGCGATCATGCCCCAGGCCACGGCTTCGCCGTGGAGGAAGTGGGTGTAGCCGGTGGCGGTCTCGAGCGCGTGGCCAAAGGTGTGGCCGTAATTCAGGATGCGGCGCAGCCCGCCTTCGCGCTCGTCGGCGGCGACGATGCGGGCCTTGTGCTCGAGGCAGGCGGCGATGAGGGGATCGAGCGCCGCGGGCTGGAGGGCGCGCAGAGCTGCGATGTCGCGCTCGATGCGGGCGAACAGCGGAGCGTCGGCGATGAGGGCGACCTTGATGGCCTCGGCCAAGCCGCTGCGGTACTCGCGCTCGGGCAGGGTGGCGAGCAGCGCCGGGTCCACCAGGATGGCGCCGGGGTGGTAGAAGGTGCCGAGCAGGTTTTTGCCGGCGGCGAGGTTGACGGCGGTTTTGCCGCCCAGCGCGCTGTCAATCATGGCGACCAGCGAGGTGGGGATCTGCACCAGCGCGATGCCGCGCATGTAGACCGAAGCCAGGAAGGCGGCGACATCGCCGATTACGCCCCCGCCGAAGGCGATGACCAGCGCGTCGCGGCCGGCGCCGTGGGCGACCATGGCCTCGGCGAGGGATTCGAGCTCGGCGAGGCGCTTGTGGGTTTCGCCGTCGGGGAGCTCGAGCGTGGTGAAGGCCAGGCCGGCGGCGGCGAGCGCGGCTTCGAGCGCGGCGCCCCAGGCGCGGCGCACCGGCGGCACGGTGAGGACGAAGGCGCGGCCGCCGGCGGGCAGAAACGGGCGCGCCCAGGCGCCGGCGCGGGCCAGACCGCCGCGCTCGACCTCGGCGGCATACGGCGGAACGAGAGAGACGGTGATCGTGCGCAAGCAGGTTCCAGTGTAGTGTAAAGAACAAGCGCGGGAGGGCACGCAGGGCATTGAGGGAAGCCGATTTCGTGATTGTGGGTTCCGGCATCGCCGGACTGCGGGCGGCGCTGGCGCTGGGGCCGGCGGCGCGCACGCTGGTGCTGACCAAAGAGGAGGTGCACGAGTCGGCGACGCAGTATGCGCAGGGCGGGATCGCGGCGGCGACCGGCGACGACGACACGGTGGCGCTGCACGAACAGGACACGCTGGCGGCGGGCGACGGGCTGTCGTCGCCGGCGGCGGTACGGACGCTGGTGGAGGAGGGTCCGGCGGCGATCGCGGAGCTGCTGGCCTGGGGGGCGGAGTTCGACCGCAGCGGCGGCGGGCTGGCGCGCACCCGCGAGGCGGCGCACTCGCGCTCGCGCATACTGCACGCGCATGGCGATTCCACCGGGCGCGAGATCGCGGCGACGCTGGCGCGGCGCGCGGCCGAGCTTCCCAACCTGCGGTTTGTGCCGCAGGCGCGGGCGCTGCGGATGCTGGCGGCGGAGGGGCGGGTGTGGGGGCTGGCGTACGCGGCCGCGGGCGAGGCGCTGCAGGTGCGGGCGCGGGCGGTGCTGCTGGCGGCGGGCGGGTTGGGGCAGCTCTACGCCGAAACCACCAACCCGGCGGTGGCCACCGGCGACGGGCCGGCGCTGGCGCTGACGGCGGGCGCGGAGCTGGCGGACATGGAGTTCGTGCAGTTCCATCCGACCGCGCTGGCGTGGCCGGGCGCGCCCCGCTTCCTGCTCAGCGAGGCGCTGCGGGGCGAAGGCGCGCTGCTGCGCAATCCGGCGGGGGAGCGGTTCATGGCCGCCTATCACGCCAGCGCCGAGCTGGCGCCGCGCGACGTGGTGGCGCGCGCCATCGAAGCGGAGCTGCGCCGGGCGGGACAGGGAACGTGCTACCTGGACGCCACCGCGCTGCCGGCGGCGCAGCTGGAGCAGCGGTTTCCGCGCATCGCGGCGACGCTGGCGGCGTACGGGCTGAACCTGGGGCGGGACTGGATTCCGGTGCGGCCAGCGGCGCACTATGCCATGGGCGGGGTGACCACCGACCTGGAGGGGCGCAGCACGCTGCCGGGGCTCTACGCGGCGGGCGAGTGCGCCTGCACCGGGGTGCATGGCGCCAACCGGCTGGCGAGCAATTCCCTGCTGGAGGGGCTGGTCTTCGGGGCGCGCGCGGGGCGGGCGATGACGGCGGAAACGGCGCTGGGCGGCGCCCCGGAATTTGCGCAGCCGGCGACCGCGCCGGAGCCCAATCCGGCGGAGCTGCGCCGGGTGCAGGCGGTGATGAGCGCGGCGGCGGGGGTGATCCGCGAGGGCGGGGCGATGGCGCGCGGGCTGGCGGAGTTGGAGGCGCTGCCGGGCGGGGGCGCGGCGGCGCGGACGGCGGCGGCGGTGCTGCGCGCGGCGCTGGCGCGGCGGGAGAGCCGCGGTGCGCATTTCCGCAGCGATTTTCCCGCCCACGATCCCGCGCTGGCGGGGCAGCACTCGCGCCAGCAGAATGAGGGCGGCGCCATCCGCGTGCGCTTCGCCCCGCTGGGCGCTTGACGGGCACCCACCCCAGCGCGGCTTTCGGTCCCGGCTGCCACCGCGCCCGGACCGGTGCGCCGCGCGTCCCGCGAGCGGCTACCAGATCTTGAAATTTTCCTTGCGGCGGGAAAACTGCAGCCGCAGCAGGGCCCACACCGCCAACCCCACCACGGCGAGCAGCAGCGTGGGCTCGAGCACATCCCAGTAGATCTCGGGCAGGTGGTTGAGCAGGTGGCGGCCGAGATAGAGCGCCAGCGTCGCCTCCAGGCCGTAACGCAGGCCGCGGCCGAGCGCCACCGAGACCTGGAAGCGGTTCAAGGGGACCTGCATGACGCCGGCGGAGAAGACAAACGGCGCGTAGGGGCAGGGCGGCGGCAAAATCGCCGCCACGCCCACCGGAATCGCGCCCAGCCGCCGGGTCCAGCGCTCGATGCGGCCCACCAGGGCGGCGGGAAAGCGCTTGCGCAGCAGCTCGCCGCCGCCGCGCCTGCCTACCTTGTAGAGGAAGGTCGCGCCCAGCAGCGACCCGGCGGTGGCGACGATCACGGTGGCCACCGCCCAGGGCAGGGTGTGCTTGGCGATCACCAGGCTGATGACCAGAATGTCGTTGATGCCGGGCAGCAGCCAGAGCAGGGAGCCGTCAAACAAAGTCAGGACGAAGAGGCCGATCAGCCCCATCGAGCGCGCCAGCGCACCCAGGGTGTGCGCCACTGCCAGGACCAAGTTCATAGCTTCGCGCGACGGTGAAGCGCAGCCACGGCTGCGCAGCCCCTTTGAGCTTACCTTATGCCGAGACCGAGCGGCGCCGGCGGTCGCGGCGGTCCTTGCCGAAGAGATAGGCGATGCCGATGCCGAGCACGTACAGGCCGATCATGGGGGCGGCGAAGACCATCATGGTGGTGACGTCGGCGGTGGGAGTGATCACGGCGGCGAGAATGAAGATGACCAGCACCGCATAGCGGAAGTTGCGCAGCAGGAAGCGCGCGTTGACGATGCCGAGCAGGGAGAGGAAGAAGATCAGCGTCGGCAGTTCGAAGACCAGCCCCAGGCCGAGGACGACGGTGGCGAAGAGATTGAAGTACTCGTTGATGTTGATCTGCGGCGCGAAGCGGTGGGCGTAGCCGATCAGGAAGTTGAGCGCCATGGGGAAGGCGAACTTGTAGGCGAAGATCCCGCCCAGCAGGAACAAGGCGGAGGTGAAGATCACGAAGGGGATGACGTAGCGGCGCTCGCGCGGATAGAGACCGGGGGCGATGAAGCGCCAGAGCTGATAGAGCACCCAGGGCGAGGCGAGAAACAGGGCGCAGATCAGGCCCAGCTTGACGTAGAGGTTAAAGGGATCGATGGGGTTGAAGTAGACCAGTTGCTGATTGAGGTGATGGGCCTTGAGGATGGCCACCAGGGGGCGGTCCATGAAGCCGTAGATCCGGTCGGCTTCGGCGAAGCAGAAGAAGAAGGCGGCCAGGACGCCCACCAGCGAGCGAAAGATGCAGCGGCGCAAGTCCTCGAGATGCTCCAGGAACGACATGGTGGCGCCGGGCAGGGCCTCGGCGTTGTCGCTGGCGTCCGGGGCGGCCAGATCGCGGAAATGATCGAGCAGGCCCATGCGGCGCGCTAGCTCACCGCGGGCGGGGGCGCGGGCTCGGGGTGAGCCGCCGCCTCCGGGGCAGGCGGTTGGCGGGGATCGTCCGGGGCGCGGGGGACGGCGCCTTCCACCACGCGGGCAGGTTCGGGGAGGGCTTCGGCGCGCTTCTGGGTACGTTCGGTAATTTCGATGCCGCGGATCTCATCTTCGAGCGAGTAGCGGAACTCGTTGCTGGCGCGGCGTAGTTCTGCGATCACGCGGGCCACGGTGCGCGCCACCTCGGGCAGCTTGCGCGGCCCGAAGACCAGCAGCGCCAGCATGGCCAAAAATAGAAGTTCACCGAAACTCATGGAGGCCCCGCCGCGCCCGCCGCGTGCACCTTGTTCATGATAGCAAGCGGACGGCGAACCGGCGGAGTGGCTCGGCCACCTTGTGCTCATGCCGCCCTCCCGTTGGTCGGGCTGTGGCTGTGCTTCGATCCCCGGCAACGGACGACCGCTGGCGCTCACGGCGTCTCCCAGTTGCCGCGTAAGGCGCCGGCCATCTGATATACTGCGGTCAGTTAGCAATCCTCCCGGCTGCTGTTCTCATGGCGAAAATCCGGACTTTTTTGCTGATCGTGCTGGCGGTGGCGATTTGCGCCATTCTGGGCGGCTGGTACGGGCCGCGCGTCGAAGCGACCCAGGCGGCGGGACGGGCGGGCGCGGCGGCGAAACCGCCGGCGCCCAACTCGGACGCGCAGATCGAGATGGAACTGCGCAAGTTCGCCCGTGTCTACAGCGTGGTGGCGAGCGACTATGCGGTGCCGGTGGATCCCACCAAGGCGATTTACGACGGCGCGATTCCGGACATGCTGCGGCAGCTCGATCCGCACTCCAGCTTCTGGGACCCGAAAGCCTTCGAGCAGGTGCTGGAAAACCAGGAAGGGCGCTACTCGGGCGTGGGGATGCTGATCGGCGCGGTGGATGCGCGCAACAACCAGAGCCGCGTGGTGCAGCCGTTTGAAGGGACGCCGGCGTTCAAGGCGGGGCTGCGCCCCTACGACCTGATTATGGCGGTCAACGGGGTGTCCACCGTGGGGAAGACGACCGATCAGGTGGCGACGCTGCTGAAGGGCCCGAAGGGCACCAAGGTGACGATCGAGGTGAAGCGGGTGGGGCACGTGCACCTGCTGAAGTTCAGCATGATCCGGGCGGATGTCCAGCACAACAGCGTGGATTGCCACTTCGAGATCGAGCCGGGGGTGGTGTACATCCATCTCACCGGCTTTACCGCGACCAGCACCAGCGAGATTTCCGATATTTTGCGGCACGCGGAGGCGCAACCGGGCGGGGTGCGCGGCGTGGTGCTGGACCTACGCGACAACCCGGGCGGGCTGCTGGACCAGGCGCAGGGCGTGGCGGGGCTGTTCCTGCACAAGGGCCAGGTGATCGTGAGCGACCACGGGCGCAACTCGCCCGAGCACGTGCTGGTGGCGACGCACGGCAACGGCGGGCACACCTACCCGCTGGTGGTGCTGGTGGACAACATGACGGCGAGCGCGGCGGAGATCGTCTCGGGGGCGATTCAGGACCATGACCGCGGGCTGATCGTGGGGCAGACGACGTTCGGCAAGGGGCTGGTGCAGTCGGTGATGCGGCTGGAGGACGGCAGCGGGCTGGCGCTGACGACGGCGCACTACTACACCCCGAGCGGGCGGCTGATCCAGCGGCCCTACGAGGGCGTGTCGCTGTATGACTACTTCTATGTGCATGACCACAAGCAGACGCCGCTGAGCCAGCGCGAAGTGCGCATGACCGACATCGGACGCACGGTGTACGGCGGCGGCGGCATCACCCCGGACGTGCATCTGCCGGCGGTGAAGCTCAACGCCTTCCAGCAGATGACGCTCGACCGGGCGGCGTTCTACGAGTTTGCCGACGAGTTCCTGGCCAAGCAGGACACGGTGCCGTTGAGCTGGAAGCCGGACGCGGCCACGGTGGCGGAGTTTGTGGCCTACCTGGCCAGTCAGCACGTGGTGATCGCGCCGGCGACGCTGCAGGCCAACCGGACGTGGATCGAGCAGATGATTCGGGATCGCGTCTTGAGCAGCCTGTACGGCACCGACGACGGCTATAAGACGCTGATGCAGGTGGATCCGGAAGTGCTCAAAGCGGTGAGCCTGCTGCCCCAGGCGGAGGCGCTGGAAGTGAAGGCGCAGAAGGTGCTCGACGCCCGTATCGCGGCCTCGAAATAGTTGAACGCGGGGCCGGGTTTTACTTGAACGCGGGGCCGGTCGTGGCTCCGCCACGACACCCGCTGCTTTCTACGGGCGAGGCTGCGCGGGGGGCCCTGCGCCCGGCTGCGCCTTGCCCTGGAGAAGGTCGGAGAACGCCGCCTGGATGAACCAGCGCTCGCGGGCGCGGGGATGGGGGAGCACGAGCTCGGGCGTGCGCAGGCGGAGGCGGCCGTAGGCGAGGAGGTCAAGGTCGATCGTGCGCGGGGTTTTGGCGCGGGCGCGGCCGGCGCGGTGGCGGCCGAGGCGGCGCTCGAGCGCGAGCAGGCGGCGCAGCAGCAGGCGGGGCGGAAGCGCGGTCTCGACCTGGGCGACGGCGTTGAGAAAATGACCGCGGCCGGCGGCGCCGACGGGCGCGGTGTCGCGCACGCGCGAGACGGCGAGGACCTCGACCCCGAGCGACGGCAACGCGGCCAGGGCGGCGGCGAGGGCGGCGGGGCGGTCGCCGCGGTTGGAGCCCAAAGCGATGTAGGCGGTGACCGCCACGGTGAGCGCAGGCCGCGCGCGGGCGCGGTCAGGGCGTGAACAGGCCGGCCTGGTCGCCGCGGGCGGGCAGGGCGACGCGGAAATGGCGGTAGGCGAGCGCGGTGGCGACGCGGCCGCGCGGCGTGCGGCTGAGAAAGCCGATCTGCATCAGGTAGGGCTCGTAGATCTCCTCGATGGCGTCGGGTTCCTCGGCCAGCACGGCGGCCAGCGTATTGACGCCGACCGGGCCGCCCTCGAACTTCTCGATCAGAGCCAGCATGAGGCGGCGATCGGCCTCATCGAAGCCGTACTCATCCACCTCGAGCAGCGCCAGCGCCTCCTCCGCGACCGCGGCGGTGATCTTGCCCTGGGCGCGCACCTGGGCGAAGTCGCGCACCCGGCGCAGCAGGCGGTTGGCGATGCGCGGGGTGCCGCGGCAGCGGCGGGCCAGCACCGCGCCGCCGTCGGGATCGAGGGGCACACCCAGAATCTGGGCGGAGCGGCGCAGGATGATTTCGAGCTCGGCGGGCTGGTAAAACTCCAGCCGCAGGATGAGGCCGAAGCGCGAACGCAGCGGCGCCGAGACCAGGCCGGCGCGGGTGGTGGCGGCGACGAAGGTGAAGGGTTTGAGCTCGAGGGTATGGGTGCGGGCGGCGGGGCCCTGGCCGATGATGATGTCGAGGCGGTAGTCCTCGAGCGCGGAGTAGAGCACCTCCTCGAGCTGGGGTTGGAGGCGATGCACCTCGTCGAAGAAGAGCACCTGGCGCGCCTGGACGTTGGTGAGGATGGCGGTCAGGTCGCCCTTGATCTGCAGCAGCGGGCCGGCGGTGGACTGGAAGGCGACGCCGAGCTCGGCCGCGATGATGCCGGCGAGGGTGGTTTTGCCGAGACCGGGAGGGCCGTAAAGGAGCACGTGATCGAGGGTTTCGCCGCGGGTGCGCGCCGCCTCGACCGCCAGGCTGAGCTGGTCCTTGACCTTGCCTTGGCCGATGTACTCGGCCAGGCGGCGGGGGCGGAGGCTCTGCTCGAAGCCGGCGTCGTCCTCGGCGGCCTGACCGGCCACCAAACGCTGCGGCGGCGGGGGATCAGCGGGAGGCACGCCTCAGGATACGCGGCTCAGTGCAGCACGCGCAACTGCAGGCGGGTACCCGCGTCGAGCTTCACATCGCCGCGCGGCGTGCTGAGCATGCTGCCCTGGGCGGCATTGGCCGGCAGGGTGATGCGAACCGGGGCGCCGGGCGGCGGCTGCATGGCGGAGGGCACGTTGGCGGTGGCCTGGCTGGGGACGGACTCGGCGCCGAGCGAGCCGGGGCGATTGACGCGCACGTTGGTGCCGGACTGATCGCCGCCCGCGGCCGGCGGCTGCATGGCAGGCATGCCCATGTCCATGCTCGGCGGGCCCATATCCATCAGACGCTGGTCGGGCGGCGCGAGCACGCGCGCGATGCCGGCGTGGAAGGCGATCGGGGGCCGCTTCTTGTAGGCGGCCTGGGTGAACAGCACACTGATGCTGGAAGGCGACTTGCTGCTTTCCGCCTTGACCACTGCGGTGACGCGGCCGAGGAGCTGCGCGCCCTTGGGCAGCACCACCACGCCGTCCACCTTGACCGCCCGGGTGACCTGCGCCTTGATCCGCTCGCCGACCTTGGCATGGCCGGAATCCAGGCGGCTTTTCAATTGCGCCTGAATGACCGTGCCGGGGGCCGGCGCTTGCGCGGCGGCGCCGGCCAGGGCCAGCGCGACCGCCAACATCACCGCGTTCGCGTTCCTCATGCGTACTCCTCCTGGGGGCGGGCGGGTGCCCTCGCCGCTAATGCGCCTCGGGCCCGCGGATCACGCGTCCCCGATACACCACACTGACCAGGTGGCGGACGGCGTGAATATCCTGCAACGGATCGCCCTGCATGGCCACCAGATCGCCTTCCTTGCCCACCTCAAGCGAGCCCAACTGGGGCAGGCCCATCAACTCCGCGTTGTGCAACGTGGCGTCGGTGAGCGCCTCGCCCGGGGTGGCGCCATGATAGACCTCGCTCACCACCTCATTGTAAATCGTACCCACGCCGGGAGCATAGGCCTGATCGGAACCGGCGGCCATGCTCACGCCACTGTGCAACGCCAGCGTGAAGCTGGCGAAGTGCTTGACCGAAAGATCGCGCGCCTTGCGCAGGCTGTAGGCGGGCATGTGCATGCGCTCGCCGTTCTCGAGGATGTTGTCGACCACGTAGAGGGTGGCATCGAGCCATTGGTGGTGGGCCTTCATGTAATCCACCGCCTCCGGGTTCAGATCGGAGCCATGCTCGATGGAATCGACGCCGGCGTGGAGGGCGTCCAGGATGGCCTTGAGGTTCTCGTCGTGGGCGGCGACTTTGAGGTTGTTGTTGTGGGCGACCTCGACGGCGGTGCGCATCTCCTGGTAAGTGAGCTGCTCGCTGGTGTAGAGATCGAGGGGCGAGAGGACGCCGCCGGAGGCGAAGATCTTGATCACCTTGGCGCCATATTTGATCTGCAGGTGCACGGCCTTTTCGACGTCGGCGGGCGAATTGACGAAGCCGTGGAGTGGCGTGTAGTAGTCGTCCATCGGCATCGAGGGCGGCAGGGTGAAGAAATCACCGTGGCCGCCGGGGATGGTGATGGGGTAGGCGGCGGGGATGATGTGCGGGCCGCGGATCACGCCGGCGTCGATCGCGCGCGCCACGGCGACATCGATGAAGCCCGCGGTGCCGAGCACGCGCATGGCGGCCACGCCGGCGTCCTGGGCATAGGCGACGTCGCGGGCGGCGAGCACGCCGGCGAGGGCGTCGGAGGAGGGCGCGCCGCGGCCGGCGCCGGGGAGCGACGTACCGAGATGGGTGTGGGCGTCGAGCAGCTCGGGCATGACGGTGAAGCGCGACAGGTCGAGCGTGGGCACGCCGGCGGGCGCGGCGAGAGCCCGGCCCACGGCGGCAACGCGGCCCTTCCGGATCAACACCTCACCGCCCGGCATGGGCGGCGCCTGCAGGCTGTAGATCAAAGTGCCGGTCTTGACCAGCATCGAACCGGCAGCCGGACCCTGCGCCGCCAGGCCCAGCCCGAGCGCCAGCGCCAACCCTATCTCGTGGTGTAGCTTCACAAAGCCTCCCGTGACTGCGCTGGTATTGTAGCGCCCGCGCGTTCCAGAAGGGAAAAGCTGTAGTGCATTGGCGCGCTGGGGCATCTAATTGGGTATGCGGAGCACACTGCGCGGCTGGCTTGGGCCTTTAGGGCGATATCGGCCGGGCATACTTCGCAAGGACATGGCGCAAGGGTTTCGCAACTGGGACGGGCGGGCGCTACCGGGCTGGGCGCGGCTGCCGCTCTGGAGCAGCCCGGAAGAACGGATGCTGGAGCGGCTGGAGCTGCGCGGGCAGGTGGTGTACGACGTGGGCGCGTACCGGGGAGCGTACAGCCTGTTTTTCTCGCAGCGGGTGGGACCGGCGGGGCAGGTGGTGGCGTTCGAGCCGGAGGCGCGGAATTTCTCGCTGCTGCGGCGCAACCTGGAACGCAACCGGGTGAGCAATGTGATGCCGCTGCAGATGGCCTTGGGCGCGGAACGCGACCTGCGGACGCTCTACAGCCTGCCGGGGATGCCGACCACGGCGTCGCTGGCGGAGGAGGCGCGCACGCCGCTACGCCGGGCGCGAGGGCAGGCGTGCATCGAGAGCCTGGACGAGCTGCTCGACACGCTGGCTCTGCCGCAGCCGCAGTTCCTCAAGATCGACGTCGAAGGGATGGAACTGGAGGTGCTGCGCGGGGCGGCGCGGACCCTGGCGCGGACCCGGCCCGGGCTGTTGATCGAGCTGCACGGCTGCAGCCGGGGCCATAAGCGAGCGCGCGCGGCGGAACTGGCCGAACTGCTGGAGCCATGCGGCTACGCGCTGGTGCACGCCGAGTCGGGGCGGCTGCTGCGGGGCGAGAGCGCGGATGGGGTGGAAGCGGGGCATATTTTCGCGCAGGCGGCGTAGCCGCTTTACCAACCCCAGCCCCAACCGGGCGCGGCCGCGCGCAGGGCCTGGAGAACGTTGATGAGGCCGTGGCCGAGCTGGCCCTGGGCGTCGCCGGCGACGGCAGGGTTGGCGGCGCGGGCGATGGCCGCGGCGTTGGCGGCGCCGGCGAGATGGAGCTGGGCGAGTAGCGCGGCTTCGCCGGCGGCCAGCGGCGTGCTGAAGCTGGTGCCGCTGACGGTGGCCCAGATCTGGCCACCGCCGGGATAGGTGGTGAACACCTGCACGCCGGGAGCGGCCACGGCGGCATCCACGAACTGGCCGGGGCCCGGATCGAAGTTCGAGAACGCGGCCAAGGGGAACTGCGCCTGCGTGCCGTCCACCGCACCGACGCCGACGACCCCAGGGAGCGAGGCTGGGAACACGGCGGCGTCCGATGCGGCGTTGCCGGCGGCCGCGACGACCACAATCCCGTCGTCGACCGCCTCCTGGATCGCGGAATGAATCACAGGCGTGGTCGCCTGCGCGCTGAAGCTCATGTTGATGATCTGCACGCGCTGATCCACCGCGTAGGTAATGGACTGATAGATCGCCGCCACGGTCGCGGTGCCGCCCGGACCGAAGGCCTTGATGGGGAGAATCTTGGTGTCGGGGGCGACCAGATGGATAAGGCCGGCGACCGAGGTGCCGTGGCCGAAGTCGGGGTCGCAGGCCAGAATGAGGTTCAGCGCCGCCAGCGCCTGCTGCTGCGTCTGGGCGTGGTTGAGCACCGAGGCGGTGCTTTGGCCGCCGTTCAGCACGGACGCCGTGGACTGGCCGCCGTTGAGGACCGAAGCCGTGGACTGGTCGAGCTCGGAGCCGGAACCGCCGAACTCCTGCTGGCAGGTGGCGCCGTTGAGCACGGAGGCGGTGGACTGGCCGCCGTTCAGCACCGAAGCGGTGCTCTGGCCGCCGTCGAGCTGGGAACCGGGCGCGCCCGGGCCCTCGGCCAGGTCGGCGTAGGCGGACCAGTCGGGGGAGTTGTCGTAGAAGTTCCAGCCGGCCTCGCCGGTCCAGGTGTTGGCAAGCACCGGGTTGGAGGGATCGAGGCCGTTGTCAATCAGCGCCACGGTGACGCCGCGGCCGGTGGCGAGGGCATGCGCCGATGCGCCGGCCTGAATCTGGCCGACGGCGGGCTGACTGACATATTGCTGCGGCACGACTGCGCCGTAGTAGGTGGTGGGGGCGGAGCTGAGGATCGAGGTCGAGCCGGCGGTGATGGCGGGGCCCGTACCGGAGACGCCGATGTTCAGATTGAGCACGCTGCCCAGCAGCGGGTTGAGCAGACTGCCCGCCAGGTTGACAACCGGAGCGACCACGCCGCCGAGCGGGGTGTCGGGAGCGAGCAGGCCGCCGAGCAGGCCGGTCGAGGAACTGGAGCCGCTGGCCGGGCTGGAGCCGCCGCCGTTCAGGACCGAAGCGGTGGACTGGCCGCCGTTGAGCACGGAGGCGGTGGATTGTCCGCCGTCCAACACCGGATCGGCGAGCGAGACCGGGGCGTTGATCTCGGGACCGGTCGCCGCGGGGTCGGTCTCGACCTCGGTCAGGAGCTGCGGGTCGGTGAGGCCGGTGGTCGAGGTGATGAGGTAGAGGTCGCGGCTGGGGTTGAGGCGCAGCGCGACG
Organism: Acidobacteriota bacterium; assembly: GCA_027451805.1. Classification (GTDB taxonomy): domain Bacteria; phylum Acidobacteriota; class Terriglobia; order Terriglobales; family SCQP01; genus SCQP01. Next base: position 545 of record DAIDIF010000125.1, on the reverse strand, counting down.
GTGGAATGACGGAGATCGAAGCCGGCCACATTCGCGGGGTTGAGATAGGCCACCACGCCGTACTGGGCCGGGGCCTGCGCGCCCGCCGCGAGGCTGCCGGCGGCGGCGATGGCGGCGGCGGCAAACAGGCGCAAAGCCGGGCGGGGGAAGCGACGTTCCGGATACATGTCCGATCTCCTTTGGGCAACACTTCGCCTTGCACACAGACAGATCGGCGGCGGATTAGAGAACCTTTAGGAAAAAAGTGAGTCGTTCACAAGTGACTGAAAAGGAAGCTGTTAGAGTCACTCTCGCAAGCCGCTCACGCCTGCGCCCGGCTATTGGGGTGCTAGCGGCGGGGTGGGACCCGACCCCAGGGTGTAGTGGCTGAGCCAGTCGTAGATGCGGTGGTAGGCGTGCGCGATTGGACGCGCGTCAGGTCTGCAGCACGCCGGTGCGGAAGGGCGGGATTTCGGGGTTGAGGGCGGCGGCTTCGAGGCCGGCGAGGAGCCACGCGCGGGTGTCGGCGGGGGCGATGATGGCGTCGAGCCAGAGGCGGGCGGCGC
>DAIDIF010000124.1 GCA_027451805.1 Acidobacteriota bacterium | reverse complement strand
CGTGCCGCGCGCGATGTACTCTTTGAGGATGTCGTTCTGCACCGTGCCCTGCAGCTTGCCTGGGTCGCCGCCCTGCCGCTTCGCGGTCGCGATGTAGAGCGCCAGCAGCGTCGCCGCCGTGGCGTTGATCGTCATCGAGGTCGAGACCCGCTCCAGCGCGATGCCGTCGAACAGCCGCTCCATGTCCTCCAGCGAGGCGATCGCCACCCCCACCCGCCCCACCTCGCCGCGCGCCATCGCCGCGTCGCTGTCCAGCCCGATCTGCGTCGGCAGATCGAACGCCACCGACAGCCCCGTCGTCCCCTGGCTCAGCAGGTACCGGTAGCGCCGGTTCGACTCTTCCGCGTCGCCGAAGCCGGCGTACTGCCGCATCGTCCACAGCCGCCCGCGGTACATGTCCGCCCGGATGCCGCGCGTGAAGGGATACTTGCCCGGCTCGCCCAGCGCCTGCGCCGGATCGAAGCCGGCCAGGTCGGCTTGCGTATAGACCGGTTTGGTCGGCTTGGCCATGGGGTCTAAACTTGCCCTTGCCGGGGAGGAGCGCCGGCTTGGACGTCGGCGGGGCCCGCGCCCATCATGCCGTGCCGCAGGGCGCGCAGCCAACTGCTGATGGCGAAATAGGTAAACACCAGGGCCAGCCCCAACTCGATCTCCGTCCGCGGCCGGGTCTGCGTCAGGTTGGCCGCGTGATGCGCGAGCTCGACCTGCCGGTGGTCGGCGCGCCAGTTCTTCCAGCCCTCCGCCCCGAACGCCAGCGCAAACACCGAATACAGCGCCGCCGAAAACTGCAGCCCCATCCGCGCCAACGCGTGCCCCGCGCGTCGCGCGAAGTGCCGCGCGGCCCGTCCCAGCGCGCGGCGGAAAGGGCTGGGGCCCTTCGTCGGCATCACGCCTGCTCGGGCAATCCGTGGCGGCGCAGCAGGCCGGGCAGGTTGATGGAAAACGCCGACCGCGGCATCACCAGGTTGCACCCCGCCTCCTGCGCCTTGATCTTGAGGTCGGCCTGCAGGTGGCTCAGAAAGCCGATCACCGGCGTTTTCTTCAGCTCCGGATTTTGCCGGATCTTGGTGATGGTCGGGATGGGCTTGAGCGCGGCGCTGTTCAGGTCGAGGATGATGAGCGAGGGGGCCGGCGCTTCAGCCTTTTCCAGCAGCTCCTTGTCCGTCTTGGCCAACTGGATCGGCACTTTGAGCTGGCGCGCCGTTTCCTGGATCTTGGCCAGAAAGAACATGTCGTCCACCGCCACTAGAATGCGGCGCGCGGCTTCGGCGCTGTGGCCGTTGCCCGCCGCTGTGGGCACATTTGTCGTTGCCAACGATTACCTCCAAACGGGACCGCCCGTCGGCTGCACGTGTTTGACGCTCAGGTCGTGGCGAGGGAAACGCGCGATGCCGGTCGGCGCGGGTTATGCCGCCGGCGCCAGATGCAACGGTTGTTTCGCGGATGCGCTCTCCAGCGCCGACCGATAGCTCAGTATAGCTCAAGCCTGAGGGGTCGGAAATGCCCGTTGCAGCGCGGCGAACAGATGGGCCATCTCCGCCGCCGCCATCGCCGCGTCCCAGCCTTTGTTGCCGAATTTGAGCCCGGCGCGCTGCACCGCCTGCTCCAGCGTGTCGCAGGTGAGCACCCCGAAGGCATGCGGCACGCCGGTCTCCAGCGCCGACTGGCCCACCCCCCGCGCCACCTCCCGGCTGATGGCGTCAAAGTGCGGCGTCTCGCCCCGCAGAATCAGCCCCAGGCAGATGACGGCGTCGAACTTCCCCGAAGCCGCCAACTGCCGCGCCGCCGCCGGAATCTCAAACGCCCCCGGCACCTCCACCACCTCGATGCGCTTCGGGTCGGCGCCCAGCCGCTGCAGCGCGTCCAGCGCCCCGGCCTGCAGTTGCTGCGTCAGGTATTGATTGAAGCGGCTGACCACGAGGGCGAACCCAAACCCCCGCGCCGACAGCGCGCCCACCGTGCGGCGCGCTCGCTTGGCCGCCGTGGCTGTCTTCGCCGCCTTCATTCCCCTTGGAACTGCGGCGCGCGCTTCTCCAAAAACGCCCGCGTGCCTTCTTGCATGTCTTGCGTCGCGCAGCTCAGCGCGAACAGGCTGGCTTCGAGCGCCAGCCCGCTCTCCAGGCCGGCTTCCATCCCGCCGCGCACCGCCGCCAGGCAAAACTGCACCGCCAGCGGCGCATTCGCCGCGATCTTCAGCGCCAGCGCCTCGGCCGCCGCTGCCAGCTCGCCCGCCGGCACCACCTGGTTCACCAGCCCCACCCGCAGCGCCTCCGCCGCGCCGATCGGTTCGCCGGTCAGCAGCAGCTGCAGCGCCGGGCCCGTCCCGATCAGCCGCGCCAGCCGCTGCGTCCCGCCGTAGCCGGGAATCAGCCCCAGCTTCACCTCCGGCTGCCCCAGCTTGGCGTTCTCCGCCGCGATGCGCAGCGTGCATGCCAGCGCCAGCTCGCACCCCCCGCCCAGCGCGAAGCCGTTGAGCGCCGCGATCACCGGTATCGGAAACAGCTCCAGCTTGCGGAACAGCTCGTTGCCCGCCTGGCTGAACTTCCGCGCCTCGACCGCGTTCAACCCCGCAATCTCGCCGATGTCGGCGCCCGCCGCGAACGCCTTCTCCCCGCTGCCGGTGAGCACGATCGCGCGCACCCCCGCGGCGCCGCGCAGGTGCTCCAGCGCCGCGTCCAGCTCTTCCAGCGTGGCGCGGTTCAGCGCGTTGAGCTTTTCCGGGCGCGCCAGCGTCAGCCGCGCCAGCGGCGGCGTGATCTCCAGGCGCAGGGTGTGCAGTTCAGGCGGCGGGTTCATGGCCGAATGGGGGCTGCGGACACTCTAGTATGCTTGATCTTTGGCCGTTGGCGCATCGCGCCGCCCCGCCCTCATCCGCATGGACCGCCAGTTCATCCGCAACTTCTCCATCGTGGCCCACATTGACCACGGCAAGAGCACCCTCGCCGACCGCCTGCTCGAGGCCACCGGCGCCCTCACCGCCCGCGAGATGCAGCATCAGGTGCTCGACGCCATGGATCTCGAGCGCGAGCGCGGCATCACCATCAAGGCCCATGCCGTTCGCCTCGACTACCGCGCCCGCGACGGGCGGCAGTACCAGCTCAATCTGATCGACACCCCCGGCCACGTGGACTTCTCCTACGAGGTCTCGCGCAGCCTCGCCGCCTGCGAGGGCGCCCTCCTGGTGGTGGACGCCGCCCAGGGCGTCGAGGCCCAAACCGTCGCCAACGCCTATTTGGCCGTCAATCAGCACCTGGAAGTCATCCCCGTGATCAACAAGGTCGATCTGCCCAGCGCCGACCCGGCCCGGGTCAAGGAACAGATCGAAAACGTCATCGGCCTCGATGCCTCCCACGCCGTGCTCGCCTCCGCCAAGACCGGCCTAGGCACCGAAGACGTGCTCGAAGCCATCGTCCACCGCATCCCGCCGCCTGCCGGCGATGCCGAAGCTCCGCTCCAGGCGCTGCTCTTCGACTCCTGGTTCGACCCCTACCGTGGCGTCATCATCCTGGTGCGCGTGGTCCAGGGCCGCCTGCGCGTCGGCCAGAAGATCCGCCTGATGTCCAACCGGGAGACGTTTGCGGTCGAGGCGCTGGCGGTGCGCACCCCCAAGACCGTGCCGGTGGAGACGCTCTCCGCCGGCGAGGTCGGCCTGATCGTCGCCAACATCAAGCGCGTCGCCGACGCCCAGATCGGCGACACCGTCACCGACGAGGCCGCCCCCGCCTCCGCCCCGCTCGCTGGCTTCGAGGAGATCAAGCCCATGGTCTTCGCCGGCCTCTATCCGGTCGAGACCGACCAGCACACCGAGCTGCGCGAGGCGCTGGAAAAACTCCGCCTCAACGACTCCTCCTTCTTCTTCGAGCCCGAAAGCTCCGCCGCGCTGGGCTTCGGCTTCCGCTGCGGCTTCCTCGGCCTGCTCCACATGGAGATCGTGCAGGAGCGCCTGGAGCGCGAGTTCAACCTCGACCTCATCGTCACCGCGCCCGGCGTGCGCTACCTGGTGGAGAAGCGCGACGGCGAGCGCCTCGAGGTCAACAACCCCGAGAAGCTCCCCCCGCCCGGCGATATCGCCGTGATCGAGGAGCCCATCATTACCGCCACCATCATCGCCAACGACGACGCGCTCGGCGGCATCCTCAAGCTGTGCGAGGACAAGCGCGGCGTGCAGAAGGGTTTCGAGTACCTCGGCCCGGCGCGCGTCATGCTCACCTACGAGCTCCCGCTCAACGAAGTGGTGCTCGATTTCTACGACAAGCTCAAGACCGTCTCCCGCGGCTACGCCTCGCTTGACTACCACCTCAGCGGCTACCGCGCCTCCGATCTGGTCAAGCTCGACATCCTGGTCGCCGGCGATCCCGTGGACGCGCTCTCCATCATCCTGCACCGCGACAACGCCTTCGAGCGCGGCCGGGCGCTGGCCGCCAAGATGAAGGAGCTGATCCCGCGCCAGCAGTTCGAGGTGCCCATCCAGGCCGCCATTGGCGGCAAGGTGATCGCCCGCGAAACCGTCCGCGCCGTGCGCAAGGACGTGCTCGCCAAGTGCTACGGCGGCGACATCACCCGCAAGCGCAAGCTGCTCGAAAAGCAGAAGGAAGGCAAGAAGCGCATGAAGCGCCTGGGCAAGGTCGAGATCCCCCAGGACGCCTTCCTTGCCGTCCTCAAGGTCGAGCAGTAGCCCCGCCCGCCAGCTTCTCCGGCGCCGTGCGCGCGAAATACCAGTCGAACATCGGCTCCAGCCAGCCGCGCAGGCTGATCCAGTAAATCCGCGCCATCGCCATCTTCATCCAGTGCCGCATCCGCGTCGGCCGGCAGGGCACCACCGCCGCCGCGTACGAGCCGATCACGAACGTCCCCCGGCCGTCCGCCAGATCCACCGGGCAGTGCGTCCGCCCGGAGAACGCCGCCGCCTCGCCGTTCAGTTGCCGCGCGATCACCTTCGCTTCCAGGTGCGCCCCCACCCCCGCCTTCGACGTCGGCAGGTTGGTCGCATCGCCCAGGGCGAAGGCATGCTCCACGCCCTGGACGCGCAGCGTGGTCTTGTCCGTCTTGAGCAGCCGGTCGTTGTCCACTACGCCCGCCGGCTCGTAGGTGATCGCCGCCCCCGCGAACGGCGGAATCAGGATCGGCAGGTCGCAGGCGAGCGTGTCACCTTCGAGCGACCGGATCGCGCCGCTCGCCGCGTCCACCTGGTCCACGTCGAACACCGTCCGGATCTCGATTCCGCGCGCCCGCAGCACCGGTTCCAGGATCGCGTTCATCGCTTCCGCCGGATAGGCGCGCGGGTAGGGCGTGAGGAAGACCAGCTTGCTCTGCGCGCGCCGCCCGCGCCGCCGCAGCAGCGCGTCCGTCAGCAGGATGCCCTCGATCGGCGAGGGCGGGCACTTGATCAGCGGCGTGCTCTGCCCCAGCGCGATCGTCCCGCCGCGAAACGCCGCCAGCGCCCGCCACAGCTTCTGCGCCTCCGCCACCGTCGAATGGTAGTCGCCGATGCGTTCGCCCCACGCCGCCAGCCCGGGGATCTGCGCCCGGTCGGTGACCACCCCCGTCGCAATCACCACCGTGTCGTAGTCGAACTGTTGCTGCGCGGCGGTCGTGAGGCTGTGCCGGTTCAGGTCGATCCGTGTCACCGCTTCCTGCACGAACCGCACGCTGCGCCGCAGCAGTTGCCGCTCCGGCCGCGCCAGCCGCCGCGCCGATGCGCCGCGAAAGGCGACGTACAGCAAGCCCGGCTGGAACAGGTGGTCCGCCGACGCGCCGATCACCGTCACCTCGAACCGGCGCGGGTCGAGCGCGTTGGCCAGCATCGTGCCCCCCGCCCCGGCGCCCACGATCAGCACCCGCTCCATGGCGCTTACCGGTTCAGAATACGCACCACCGCCACGATCTTGTCCGCCTGCGTCTCGATCGACACCACTTCGTTGTGCGTCTTCTCCGCCCACGCTTTCACGTCCGGCGGCATCCCCGGGTCGGTGCCCCACAGCTCGATGACGTCGCCTTTCTTCGCGCGCCGGTACGCCATCGCCAGATCGGTGATCGGCCCCGGACACGACGACCCGCGCGCGTCCACCAAGGTCTTCTGAGCATCCGCTTCGTTCGCCATGTCGGTCTCACCCCCGGTTAGATGAACAGCACCTGCCCGCCCTCGGCCTCCTGGAGGAACGTGGCCGCGCCCACCATGTCGTCCACCAGGTCGTTGAAATCGCCCAGCTTCAGCCCCATCACCTCGCTCATCATCGAGCAGGCGTGAACCTTCGCCCCCAGGTCCTTGGCCTGGCGCAGCATCTTGTCCCAACTCGCCACCTTCGCCTGTTGCAGGCCCTGCCCCAGCGCCGGTGCCATCGCCGCGAACTCCACCGGGAACGGCAGCTCCTGTTTCTGCGCGGTGAAGCCGCGCAGCGCGAAGCCGGTGACGAAAATCTCCACCTGCGTGCCCATCGCCGCCGCCGCCTGGCTTAGGACTCCGAGCGGGATGAATTTGTCGGCCGTGCCGCTGTACATCACGATCGCAAGCTTGTCCGCCACGAATCGGACCTCCTCGGTTCTACAAGCTCAGTGTATCGTCCCTGCCGCCAGCAGCGCTGCGGCGGCCTCGCCGGCTTCCTCCACCGGGATGGCTGCCAGCGCGGCGCGCTGCAGGCAGCGCGCTCGCGCCTGCCATGGCGACCACGTCTCCAGCACGGTGCTGGAATAGAACGCCACCACGGGTACCTGCAGCGCTGCGGCGATATGCACCGGCCCGCCGTCGTTGGCCACCACCAGCGACGCCTCGGCGATGAGCGCGATCAGGTCCTCAACCGGCGTGCGCGGAAACAGCACGGCGCCGGCGAGCGCCACGCCCTCGCCCGCGCTCGCCGTGACGCTGGCCAGCCCGTGCTCCGCCCGCAGCCGTGCCGCCAGCGCGGCGAAGCGTTCCGCCGGCCAGCGCATGCCCGGCTCGCGCGCCTCCGGGCTCAGATAAGCAAACTTCCCGCCGACGCCGCGCTCCGCCAGGCGGCTGCGCACCCTGCGCCGCGCCTCGGGGGAAGGGAACAGGCGCAGCGGTCCCAGCCCATCGGGCGGCGCGGGCATCCCCAGCGCCGTCAGCAGCGACGCCACGTGCTCCACCGTGTGCAGCGCCGTGCGGCCGGGCGGCGGCGGCTGCGGCGGCGTCAGCCGGTTGTACGCCCACGCGTGCCGCAGCCCCAGGAACGTCGCCCGTTCGCCCGCGCCCGAAGCCCGCGCCAGCCAGGCCGCGGTCGTGCCGCCGTGCAGCCCCAGCGCCAGGCGCGGGCGGAAGCGCCGCAGCGCCCGCACCGCGCGCCAGCGTCCGCCGGCGCCGGCGGGCGCCGCAATTACCGCATCGAAATCCGGATTGCAGGCGAGCAGCGCGGAAAACTGCGGCTCGACCACCGCCGCCAGCCGCAGATCGGGCCGCCACACTTTGAGCGCGTGCAGCGCCGGCGTCATCAGCAGCGTGTCGCCCAGGCTGCGCAGCCGGAGCGCGGCCACGCCGCCGCCGGGCGGCAGCCGGCCGAGAACGCTATCCATGCGGAGGCGCGTCGGCCTCGACGCTCGCCTCCTCGATCAGCATCACCGGAATGTCGTCGCGGATGGGGTAGACGCGGTGGCAGCGATCGCACTTCAGCCCGCGCCCCTCCTGCACCAGCCGCACCGGGGCGTGATCGTCGGGGCACACCAGAATTTCCAGCAGCTCGGGCGAGACAGGCATAGCAGCACTCTAACATTACGCGAATACGGCCGGGTCCAGCTCGCTGAAAAAGCGCGCGTGCAGCCGCTGCATCGCCTCCGGCACGTCGTCGTCGTCCACCACCAGGCCGATGTTGATCTCCGAGGCGCCCTGCGAAATCATGCGCACGTTCAGCTCCCCCAGCGCGGCGAACACCTGGCCGGCGAGTCCGGGCGTGTCGCGCAGATTCTCGCCCACCAGGCAGAGGATCGCCTGGCGGCCCGCGCAGCGCACGTCGGCGAATTTCCCCAGGGCGTCGGCGATGTCGGGCAGCGCGCTGGGGTCGGCGATGGTGAGCGAGACGCTCACCTCCGAGGTCGACACCATGTCCACCGGGCAGCGGTGCTCGGCGAACACGTCCCAAATCGCCTTCAGAAAGCCGTGCGCCTGCAGCATCCGGGTCGAGATCACCTCCACCACCACGATCCGCCGCTTGCAGGAGATGCACTTGAACGGCGCCGTCGTCTTCGGGGCGCGCGTGGCGATGCGCGTGCCGGTGCGCGCCCCGTCGGGCGGCCCCGGCAGCCAGGCGCGTGAGTTCAGCACCCACACCGGCACGCCGCTGTGCATCGCCGGCAGCAGCGTGGAGGGATGCAGCACCTTGGCGCCGAAGTAAGCCAGCTCGGCCGCCTCCTGGAACGAGATCGCCTTGATGCGGCGCGCGCCCGCGCAGAGGCGCGGGTCGGCGGTCAGCATCCCGTCCACGTCGGTCCAGATCTCGATCCGTTGCGCCCCCAGCAGCGCCCCCAGGATGGCGGCGGAAAAGTCCGAGCCCCCGCGCCCCAGCGTCGTCCCCACGCCCTGCCGCGTGCCGGCCAGAAAGCCGCCCAGCAGCGGCACCGCGCCGTCGGCCAGCGCCGGCGTCACCCGCTCGTCCACCTGGCGCTGGCTCTCGGCATAGAGCGGCAGCGCATGCGTGAACTGCTCGTCGGTGACGATCACCTGGCGCGCGTCCAGCAGCTGCGGCCGCAGCCCCGCGCGCCGCAGCGCCACCCGCACCAGCAGCGGCGACAGCCGCTCGCCGAAGCTCATCACCGCGTCGCGCGTCCGCCCGGTGAGCTCGCCCACCGCCGCGATGCCGCGCACCAGATCGCCCAGCTCGGCGAACAGGTGCTCGAGCGCGGCGCCGGTGTCGGCGTCGCCGCCCAACCCCGCCAGCGCTTCCCGGTGACGCGCCTGCAGCGCGCCCAGCAGCTCCGCGGCCGCCTCCCGGTTGGCCGCCAGCGCCGCTGCCGCCAGCTCCGCCAACTGGTCGGTGACCTTCGCCATCGCCGACACCACCACCACCGGATGTTCGCTTGCGCGGTCGGCAACGATGTCCGCCAAGCGCCGCATCGCCGCCGCATCCTCCACCGACGTGCCGCCGAACTTCATCACCACCGCGGGCGTCGCCATGGCCTTAGAGCCGGCCCTCCGCCCGCAGCAGTTCGGCGTTGAGCAGCGCCGCCCCCGCCGCGCCGCGCAGCGTGTTGTGCGACAACACCGTGAATTTGTAATCCAGCAGCGGGCACGGCCGCAGCCGCCCCACCACCGCCGTCATGCCGCCGCCGGCGCCGCTATCCAGCCGCGGCTGTGGCCGGTCGGGCGCTTCGGTCACCAGCAGCGGCGCCGCCGGCGCGCTCGGCAGCCCCAACTCCTGCGGCCGCCCGCGGAAGCCGCGCAGCGCCTCGGCCACCTCCGCCAGCGGCGCGCGCCGCTTCAGCTTGACCGAAACCGACTCCAGATGTCCGTCCACCACCGCCACCCGGTTGCAATGCGCCGAGACGCGAAACCCCGCCGGCTCGATCCCCGCCGCCGTCAGCCGCCCCAGAATCTTCTGCGCCTCAACCTCCAATTTCTCTTCCTCGTGGGCGATGTACGGGATCGCGTTGCCCAAAATGTCGAGCGCGGCCACGCCCGGATACCCCGCCCCCGACACCGCCTGCAGCGTCACCGCGAACACGCTGTCCAGCCCGAACGCCCGCTCCAGCGGCGCCAGCGCCAGCACCAACCCCACCGTCGAGCAGTTCGGATTGGTCACCGCGAAGCCGCCGTTGCGCCCGTACGACGGCTGCCGCTCGATCAGCGCCAGGTGCTCCGGATTGCACTCCGGCACCACCAGCGGCACGTCCGCCTGCATGCGCAGCGCGCTGGAGTTTGAGATCACCGCATGCCCGGCGGCGGCGAACGCCGGCTCCAGCTCGCGCGCCAGCGCCGCATCCAGCGCGGCAAAGACGATCTTGGCCGGGCAGCTCGCCGGCTCCGCCGGCGATACCGGCAAGGCGGCAAACCGTTCCGGCAGCGGCGTGCTCAAGCCCCAGCGCGCCGCCACCGCGTACGGCTTGCCCGCCGAGCGGTCCGACGCCGCAAGCCACACCGGCTCAAACCAGGGATGGGTGTCGAGCAGCGCCAGCAGGCGTTGGCCCACGACGCCGGTCGCGCCCAGAATCCCCACCGGCGTTTTGGCCGGGCTCACCCCAGTCCCAGCGGCTGCGGCGGTGGTGCGCTGGGCTCGCCCGCCGGCGCCGCCGCCCCCAGAATGCGCTGGTAGGCCGCCTGGTCGATGTTGATCTTGCCCGACTTCTGCAGCTGCTGCATGAGCGCGTCGGTGTAGGCGGTGAAGATCTGGTTGCGCTTGTTGGTCAGCAGCGTTTGCTCGATGCTGGCCTCTTGGGCCGCGAATTCCGCCTCCGTGGGCTGCTGCAGCGCGACCAATTGGTACACCAGTTGGTTGCCGCCCGCGGCCGTCACCGGCGCCACCGCGCCGGGCTTCAGGGCAAACAGCGTCGCGGCGATGTCGGAAATCGCGCCCACATCCGGCAGCGAGCCGCCCCGCGTCAGCGCCGGGCTGGTCTTCACCGCCAGGTGCATCGCCGCCGCCGCCGCCTTCAGCCCCACCCGGCTCGCCGCCTTCTGCAGGGCCGCCGCCTGGCTCAGCGCCAGCTTCTGCGCCTGCGCCTGCTTGAAATCCGTCGTCACCGCGTCCTGCACCGCCGCCAGCGGCTGCGGCCCCGGCGGCACCACCGTGTCCACTTTGGCCAGCGCAAATCCCTGCGCCACCTGCACCGGCGGGGTCACACCGCCGGCGTTGGTCGAAAATACCGCGTTGGCGAAGTCCGGGTTCACCCCGATGCCGGTCACCGGGTCGGTGCGGCTCAGCGGCGTGGTGGCGAAGTACTGCAAACCGAGCTTCTGCGCCACCTGCGGCAGCGGCGCCGTCTGCGCCAGCGTCGCAGCCTGGTTGATCAGGTTTTGGGCGCGGTCGGTGGCCTGGTCGCGCTGCAGCGAGGCGACGATCTGGTCGTGCACCGCCGACTCCGGCTGCACGTAGGCGGCCTGGTGCGCTTCCACCTTGATGATGTGGAAGCCATATTCGGTCTGCACCAGCCCGCTGATCTGGCCCACCGGCAGGCTGAACGCCACCTTCTCGAAGTTGGCCACCGTCTGGTTGCGCTGGATGAATCCCAGCTCGCCGCCGTTCGCGGCGGTGGCGTCGTCCTGCGAGTACTTCTTCGCCAGTGCCGCGAAATCCTTGGGGTTGGCCTGCACCTGCTTCAACACCGCCTCCGCGCGCTTCTTGGTGGCCGCGATCTCCACCGGCGTGGGGTTGGTGTCGGGGTACTTCAGCAGGATGTGCGCCACCTTCACCTCTTCCGGATGGCTGTAGGTCGCGATGTTGGCCTGGTAATACCGGTCCACGGCCGCGTTGCTGATCGGAATCTGCGCCGCGATCGCCGCCTCATTCGCCAGCAGCACTTCGATTTTCCGCCGCTCGGGCGAGTTGTAGGCGTCCTGGTGCCGCTTGTAGTACGCCGCCAGCGCCGCCGGCGTGACCTGGACCTGGCTCAGCAGCGCCACCGGGTTGAGCAGCACGTAGGTAAAGACCGCCTTCTGGTTGTTCTGCTCAAATTGCCGGTGCACCGCCGCCGCGCTCACCCGCACCGGATCGGTCACCAGGCTGTACACCCGGTTCACCATCAGGTCCTGCCGCAGTTGGGCTTCGAACTCGGGCAGCGTCATCTGCATCTGCGCCATCATCTGCGCGGCCTGCTGGTCGCCGACGTACTTGCCGTCCGGATAGAGCGCCGGCACCTGCTGCCGCGCCGCCGTCACGATGTCGCTGGTCGAGGGCGAGAAGCCCAGCGTCTGCGCCTCATCGGTCAGCATCTGCCGCTCCACCAGCGTCTGCAGCACCTGCTGCCCCAGCATGGGCAGCACCGAGGGCGGCACCGATTGGCCGCCTTCCACCCGGGTCAGCTCGGCGCTGAAGTCGCCGCCGGTAATCGCCACGCCGTTCACCGTGGCCACGGTCTGCTGGTAAATGGGGGTGGTGGTGTCGTTCGTGCCGCCGCTGGGGATGAGGAACATCACCATGGCCACGCAAATCAGCACCAGGAAGCCGCCCAGCATCAGGCGGACGACAAAGTCGCGCCGGCGAAAGAAGTTGAGCATCGCTACGTCCTCGGCTCTCCCCGCGCAGCCGCCCGGCCGCGCCTCGCCGCCCGCCGCGGATGCGGCCCCGGGCGGCTGGAAAACGCCTCAAATCAGACCATTATATATCGCGTTCGCGCCCGCCGCCCGCTATTGCGGTTTCGGCGGCGCCGCCGGCTGCGCCGGCAGCGAGGGCAGATGCCGGCACAGGTCGGGCTTGCGCGGTGGATACTTCTTCGCCGCCGCCGCGCGCTGCGTCTGGAACGTCTGCCACTGCGCCGGCGTCAGGATCGCCTGCAGCTTGCCCAATTCCTGCTGCCGGATGGGCGCGAAGATCGAGCGTTCCTTCTGCGAGACGGTCAGGAAATCCTCGCAGATCTTGGTGTACTCGGGCACGAACTGCACATGCACCTGGTGGCGCCGCCGCCCCGCGTCCTTCAGCACCGCCTCCACCCGCGGCACCTGCGTCGAGGAGAGCTTGAGCGTCCGCTGCAGATATTGCACGAACGTCTGGCGGCGATGCGGCATTAGATGGTCGCGCAGCCCCGGCCACGCCCACACCATGCCCGCCACCCCTGCCGCCAGGCCGAGGCCGAACACCACCACCAGAATCAACGTGCTGTGAAACCGCTTCGCCATAGCATTCGCTTACTGCCGGTGCGCCACTCCGAAAATATGCGCCGGATCCTGCGAGGGCAGGTTCGCCATCGTCATCACCCCGGCCGTGGCCGACGACTCGGGTTGGTTCAACACCGAAAAGGCCGTGCTGGCCGCCTGCACCGGCGTCGGCGCGCCGTGGTTGGCCATCAGCCCGCCCGCCAGCAGCACCAGCGCCACCACCGCCACCATGTACGGCAGCAGATAGCGGAAGCTGCGCGTCAGCGCCGAATCCCACGCCTGCTCCGAGGTGCGGTGAATCGAGGCCCACACCGCGCTCATCAGCGGCGGCGTGGCCGCCACCTCGCCCGCCTGCAGCACCTGCCGCGACCACGCCTGCAGTTGCGCCCACTCGGCGCACGCCGCGCAGTCGGCCAGATGCTGCTGCCGCGGCCGCTCCAGCGCCGCGGCCCCGCCGCTGCGCGCCTCCAGCGCCGCACGCATCTGTTCGCATTCCTTGTGGCTACGCATCATGGGAGGGGCCCTCCTCCGGGCCGGCCTGCTTGCCCGCGGCCCGGCTGCCGCGGTCGCGCAGATACCGGCTCTGATATTGATCCAACATGCGCTTGCGCGCCCGAAACAGCGCCACCTTCACCGCCGAGACGCCCATGTGAGTGACCTGCCCGATCTCCTCCAACGACATCTCCTGCATCTCCTTCATCACCAGCAGCATCCGGTCGCGCGGTTTGAGCGCCAGCAGCAGCTTCCCCGCCAGATCGCTGGAGACCAGCCGCTGCAGTACGCTGGCGGAGCCATCCGGCACCAGCCACTCCTGCTCCTCGCCCGCATCCCCGGTGGTCGAGACCAGTGGTGGTTGCCGCTTCCGCTTTCGCAGGTAGTCTACACAATAATTCGTGGCAACGCGATATAACCACGGCCGGAACGGCAGCCCGGGCGTGAACCCCTCCATGGCGAAGTAGACCTTGGTGAAAATCTCCTGCACCAGGTCCGGCACTACCTCCGGATTGCGCACGATGTTGGCCACCATGCGCGTGATCGGCTGTTGATAGCGCGCGTACAACTCTTCAAACGCCGCTCCGTCGCCGTTCTGGATGCGCTGCACCAGCGGCAGATCCGCGTCTTCGATCGGGGCGGCGCGGTACGGCAGTGTCATGATTGCGGCATTCGCCAGCATACACATTCAACAACGTTTAGCCGCCGGCCAAGGTTACTCCTCGCGGCCCTTGCGGCAGCTGAATTGCTGGCCTCTACTCACAATGGTATGCTGATTCATCTTGCCCTGGCATCGCACCCCCGAGGAATCCAACTTCATTAGCGCTGATAGGAATATGACCAGGCCTGCAGGAATCCGCCATGGCCGAGCCTCCTAGCTTGCAGGCCGCCGCGCGCCAGGATAGTTCGCCCTTCCTCGTCCAGATCGGCCAGCTTTACGAGGGCCCGTTCGACCTGCTGCTCGACTTGATCCGGCGCCAGAACATCAACATCTACGACATTCCGATCGCGGCCATCACCACTCAATACCTCGCCTACATCGCCGGCCTGCGTGACCTCGATGTGGAGGTGGCGGCCGAGTTCCTGGTAGTGGCGGCCACCCTCATCCAGATCAAGAGCAAGATGATGCTGCCCGCCGAGCCGCTGCTGCCGGGCGAAACGCCGGTGGATCCGCGCGAAGATCTGGTCCAGCGCCTGCTGGAGCACGAAGCCTTCCAGAAGGCGGCGGCGCAGTTGCACGAGCGCCAGCGCCTGGAGGAGGCGAGTTGGTCGCGCCCCGCCTGGGGCGCCGCCGTGGGCGATGCCGAGCCCGACGAGCCCGGCGAGCTGGCCGTGGGGGTGCACGACCTGGTGGCCACCTTCCGCCAGGTGCTGCAGCGGCTGCAGGAGCGGCCGCAGCTTGAAATTCCGCGCGACGCCGAGGTCAGCGTGCGCGACATGATGGAGCAGATTCATCGCCTGCTCTCGGCCACCGAAGCGCCGATCTCGATCCGCCCGCTGCTGCAGCGCGCCTCCAGCCGCGGCGCCCTGCTCGCGGCCTTTCTGGCGGTGCTGGAGTTGGTGCGGCTGAACGTGGCCCGGCTGCGGCAGGACCAACCCTTTGGCGAGATTTTGCTCAAGCGGCATCCGCGCTTCCAGCAGGCGTGGGCAGCTTGGGCCGCGGCCGGAACCGCCGGCACCGAGGAGGCGCTGTGAGCGAGCTGGTGGGCGCGATCGAGGCGATTGTGTATGCGGCGGACGAACCCGCGACTGCCGCGCAAATGGCGCGCGTGCTCGGGGTCGAGGCCGCCGCCGTGGAGGAGGCGCTGCGCGCGCTGGCGGCGCGCTTTGCCGGCGACGACTGCGGCGTCGAGCTCCGCGCCCTCGCCGGCGGTTACCGCATCGCCACCAAGCCGTAGCACCATGAAACCGTGCGCCAGTTCCTCAAGAGCCTCAAACCCAAAGTGCGCCTTTCGCTCGCGGCGCTGGAGACGCTGTCCGTCATCGCCTACCGCCAGCCGGTCACCCTGCCCGAAATCCGTGACATTCGCGGCGTCGACCCCGCCGGCGTAATCAACACCCTGCTGGACAAGAAACTGGTCACCACCGCCGGCCGCAAGGAAGTGGTGGGCAAGCCCATCCTCTACCGCACCACCAAGGAATTCCTGGTGCAGTTTGGCTTGAGCGGGCTGCGTGACCTGCCCACGCTGAAGGAGTTCGAAGAGATGGCCCAGGCCGGTCTCGAAGGCCTGGTCGTCGCGCCGGAGGAGCCGCCTACCGATCCGGCTCCGGCTCTCGACCCGGCGCCGGAGACGGCTGCGGCTTCGCCGGACGCCGCGAGCGAGTGAACGTTCCCTCCGGCAGCCGATCCGTCCACGGCAGGTCGAGTCCGTACCGGCGCCGCTTCTCCAGCAGCGTCTTCGGGCTGATGCCCAGCACCGCCGCCGCCTGCTGCTTCCGCCCCCGGCAGCGCTGCAGCACCGCTGCGATGTGCTCCTTCTCCATCTGGCGCAGCGTCTTGTCCGCCGGTTGCGCCGTCCCCGCCTGGGCGACGTAGGCCGGCATGTCCTCCAGCCCGAGCTCGCTCTTCTGGCTCCAGATCAGCGCCCGGCTCAGCAGGTTGCGCAGCTCGCGCGTGTTGCCGGGATAGTCGTATTCGCGCAGCCCGCGCCGCAGCGCCGCGTCCATTTGCACTTGCGCCCGTCCCGGCGCGGCCAGGGTCGCGAGAAAGTGCTCCGCCGTCGGAAGAATGTCGTCGCGGCGCTCGCGCAGCGGCGGAATGTGCAGCGGCAGCACGAACAGCCGGTAGTAAAGGTCCTCGCGAAAGCTGTGCCGCGCCACCGCCTGCTCCAGATCCACGTTGGTCAGCGCCACCAGCCGCGCGGCGATGCGGATCGGGCTGTGGCCGCCCAGCCGCTCGAACGACTTCTCCTCGATCACGCGCAGCAGCTTGGCTTGCAGCGGCAGGCTGAGCGCGGCGATCTCATCCAGCACCAGCGTGCCTTCCCCCGCCAGCTCCAACCGCCCGGGCTTGGCCTGATAGGCGCCGGTGAACGCTCCCTTTTCGTAGCCGAACAGCTCGCTCTCGATCAGCTCCGCCGGCAGGCTGGCGCAATCAATCTTCACCATCGGCTGGTGGCGGCGTGGGCTTTCGAAGTGCAGCCGGTGCGCGAGCTGGTCCTTGCCGCTGCCGCTTTCGCCCAGGATCAGCACCGTCGAGGCGGTGTTGGCCACCTTGGCCACCACCTCCAGCAGGCGGCGCGACTCCGGCGACTGCGCGATCCAGACCGGCAGCGCGGGCGCGTCGGGAGCGGGAGTGTCGGCGGCCATGGCGGATTCAGTCTCCCGCGCCGGGCGCCGCCGGCAGGCGCAGATGCGGCGCCCCTTCCCACAGCCGCTCCAGCCCGTAGAACTTGCGCGTCTTGGGCGAGAAGATGTGCACCATGAAATCCAGGTAGTCGAGCACCACCCACTCCGCCTCGCGCGCGCCTTCCCGGTGCGCCGGCCGCGCTCCGAAGTGCGCTTCCAGTTGCTCTTCGATCGCGTCCGCGATCGCCTGCATCTGCACCGGCTGATTGCCGTGGCAGACCAGGAAATAATCGCAGAACGCCGCCAGCTTGCGGACGTCGAGCAGCACCAGGTCGTGCGCCTTCTTGTTCATCGCCGCCTGGGCGGCGGCGCGCAATTGGCGCCGGATGGCGGCATCGGTACTGGGCTTGGGGTTAGGCATGGCGATACAGTTGGGCGCGCAAGGCATACTCCGCCACCGCCGTCGGGGTCTGCCCGCGCGGCGCCCGTCCGGCCGCCAGCGCCGCCCGCACGCGGGTGGCCGTCGCCGCGCTGGCAAAGCCGGCGACCCAGCGCAGCCGATGCCCGCCCGCCAGCTCCGCGCCGCCGGCATCCTGCGCCCTCACCAGCGGCGCGGGCAGCACGCGGCTCATGAGCCCGCCGGGCGCGCCGCGGCGCGCCAGCACGACGAAGTCGTAACCCTGCAGCAGGCGGCGGTACTGCTGCCAGGTGGGCAGCGTGGCGAAGGCATCCGCGCCGAGAATGAGATGCATGCGGCCAATGACATTATGCTCGGCCATCCACGCCAACTGGTCAATGGCGTATGTGGGTCGGCGCCCCCGGTCGGGCACCGCCAGCGGCGCCCAGCGGGCATGGCCCGCCAGCGCCAGCGCCAGCATCGCGAAACGGTCGGGGTAGCTCGCCTGCGGTGGCGCGCGATGCCAGGGGCGCGGCGCCGGCACGAAGTAGACGCGCTCCAACCCGGCAGCACGCTCGGCCGCGCGCGCCATGGCGAGATGGCCGTTGTGTACCGGGTCGAACGTGCCCCCCAAAAATCCGATGCGCCTGCCGCCGCGCTCCCCCGTCACGCCTCCGCCTCGCCCGCGTCCTCGCCCGGCCGCGGCGCCCTGCCCGGCGCCTTCGCCGCCCGCTTCCGCTCCCGCCCCACCTGCTGCGCCAGCGCCCGCTGCAGCGCCGCCACCCCCGCGCCCGTGGCCGCCGAGATCGGATACAGCCGTTGCCCCCGCTCCCGGCAGAAGGCGCGCAGCGCCGCCAGCTGGGCCGGCCCCGCCACGTCCATCTTGCTCGCCACCAGCAGCGTCGGCTTCTCCGCCAGCCCGCCGCCGAACTCGCGCAGCTCGCGCTCGATGACCTCCACATCGTGCACCGGGTCGCGGCCGCTGAAGTCGGAAACATCCACCAGGTGCGCCAGCACCCGCGTGCGCTCAATGTGGCGCAGAAACTGGTCCCCCAGCCCGGCGCCGGCGTGCGCGCCCTCGATCAGGCCGGGAATGTCGGCCATTACGAAGCTGTCTTCCTCGTCCACCGCCACCACGCCCAGATGCGGCGTCAGCGTGGTGAACGGGTAGTTGGCGATCTTGGGGCGCGCCGCCGAGAGCACCGAGATCAGCGTGCTCTTGCCCACGTTGGGGAACCCCACCAGCCCCACCTCGGCCAGCAGCTTCAGCTCCAGCCGCAGATGCCGCGCTTCCCCCGGCTGCCCCGGCTCCACCCGCCGCGGCGCCTGGTTGGTCGAGGTGGCGAAGCGCGCGTTGCCGCGCCCGCCGTGCCCGCCGTGCGCCAACACCGCCCGCACCCCCGGTTGGTCGAAGTCGGCCAGCTGTTCGCCGCTGTCGGCGTCGTAGACCACCGTCCCCACCGGCACCCGCAGCACGATGCCCCGGCCCCGCTTCCCGTGCCGGTTGCTGCCTTCGCCGTGGCCCCCGCGTCCGGCGGTGTGCTCGGGATGAAAGCGGAAATGGATGAGCGTGTTGTGCCGCTCCGAACTCTCCATCACCACGTCGCCGCCGTCGCCGCCGTCGCCGCCGCTGGGACCGCCCCGCGGCACGTACTTCTCCCGCCGGAACGCCAGGCAGCCGTTGCCGCCGCCGCCCGCCTGGATGCGGATTTCTACCTCGTCGACAAAGGGCATGGAGGAAGGACGCGCCCGGCGTCAGCGGTCAGATGCTCGCCCCCGGGTGAAACCGCACCGCCCCCAGCGCGGGGCCGGCCGGCACTAGCTGGCGGCGCGCACGTGCACGAATTTGCCCGCGCGGCCGCAGTCGGCGAACTCCACCACGCCCGCGATCCGCGCATACAGCGTGTCATCGCTGCCCCGGCCCACGTTCTCGCCCGGCTTCACCGGTGTCCCCCGCTGCCTCACCAGAATGGTGCCGCCCAGCACCCGCTGCCCGCCAAATCGCTTCACCCCCAGCCGCTGGGCATTCGAGTCGCGGCCGTTGCGGGAACTGCCTAAGCCTTTTTTGTGTGCCATGGCTCAACCTAATGCGGGCAATTGCACGTCGTTTACCCGCAGCCGGGTGTAACGCTGGCGGTGGCCCTGCAGCTTCTTGTACTGTTTCTTGCGCTTGTAATGAAACACCTGGATCTTCGCCGCCTTGCGCTGCGCCACCACCGTGGCCGTCACCTGCGCCCCGACGCCCGCGCGCAAGCCGCGTTCGTCGCTCACCGCCAACACGTCGGCCAGCGTAATCGTTTCGCCCGCCGCCTGCGGCAGCTTCTCCACTTCAATCTCATCCCCGGGGCTGACGCGAAACTGCCGCCCCCCGGTCCGAATCACTGCGTACATGGGTGTGGTTCTCCTGCGCGCCTGCCGGTGCCCAGGCGAACCCCTATTCTAGGGGAGGTTCCTGCCGTTCGTCAACGCGACCCGGTCGCCTCAGGCGGCGTGGCGCAGCCGCGCCGCCGCTGCCGTTGGGGTGCGCGCCGCATCCCCGGCGACAATATCGTCCCAGGTGCGCGGGTACGCCGTCATGCAGCGCGCGCAGCGCAACCCGTAACTCCCGTCCTCCCAGCGCGCCCGCACCCAGCGGTGATGGCAGACGATGCGCTGCCAGCCCGACAAAATGCCGTCCACCAGTTTCATGCTCGCCCTCCGGGCGGATGTGTCCACACCATCCGAGTCTCACTTGGTTCGATGAGCGCCCGATCGCCCGGGATGCCAATTTCCACCACCCGCACGCGGGGGTCGCGCCGTTGGCACCGTGGGCCAAGTCGGCGCGAGAAGGCCGCGAAACTCCGAAGGGCGGCCCGCCCCCGGCAAGCAACGAGGCGCGGCCCCGGCTGGCCGGGGCGCCCCGGGGCCCCCGGCCGGCCGAGC
>DAIDIF010000123.1 GCA_027451805.1 Acidobacteriota bacterium | reverse complement strand
GCGGCGCCGCGGGGCGGCGCTGGCGGGCGCCACCTGCCTGCTGTTCGCCGGCGGCGTGCTGGCGCTGACACGCCCACCGCGCAGCAGCACGCTCGACCAGGCGCTCAGCGGACGGCCGCTGGCGCGCGCCCTGCAAGCCGCCTGCGGCGGCGGCCTGCCGGGCGCCTGCGCCGGGCGCCCGCTCTATGAATGGCGGCTCGATCGCAGCCGGCTCTACGGCGCCGAGTTTTACCTGAACGCCCGCCTGGCGCCGTGGCCAGACCAGCCCGCCTGCGCGCCGGCGCTGGTGCTGGTGAACGCCGGCGCGGTCGCCGTGTTCCACGCCAACTTCCCCCACATGCAACTCCGGCCGGCGGACGCGCTGGCGCCGCCGGCCGGAGGCCAAGGTTGGACCGCGATCGCGCTTAGTTGCCGCCGCCGATAGTCTGCAGCGCCGCCTGCGCGTTCTTGGCGTTGGGGCCGTTGGGCGCCAGCTTGATGGACTGCTTCAGCGCTTCCGCCGTGCCCGGCGGCGGAATCAGCTTCTGCGTCTTGGGATCGGTCTTCGCCTGGCCCAGGAGGCAAATGCCCTTGTAGTACCAGGCGTCGGCGTTGGTGGGATCGAGCGTCAGCAGCTTGGTGAACGCCGCTTCCGCGCCCGCCATGTTGCCCTGGTTGAGCAGCACCACGCCCATGTTGTACATCGCCGTCTTGGCTTGGGTCGGGTCCATCGCCGCCGCCTTGGCGAACGCGGCGTTGGCCTCGTCAATCTTGCCCGCCTTGGACAGCACCGTGCCCAGGTTGATGACGTAGCCGGCGTCGGTGGGCTTGAGCGCGATCGCCTTCTGATAGGCGGCGGCCGACTGATTGTAATGTTTGGCGTGGTCGAGATCCTCGGCCAGGTTGGCGTAGAGCACGTCGTGGGTCTGGTCAATCGCCACCGCCTGCTGCATCACCGCGACCGCCTTGTCATACTGCTTGGCCGCGACGAACTCCTTGTTCTGCTTCAGCAGGGTGTTCAGTTGGCCGACCTTGGCGTTGGCGGCGTTGGCCGCGGCCACCTTCTTGGCGTAGTCCGCCGCCTGCTCCTTGGTCATGCCCGGCGGGGGGGCGCCCTCGCCCGCCGCCTGCTGCTCCACCAGCGCCATGTTGATGGTGAAACGCACTGTGGTGCCGAATTCCGATTTCAGCCCCTTCTGAATCAGCACCGGCTCTCCGCCGCCCGGCGGCGTCACGGTGACGTCAAAGGTCGCCAGCGGCAGGGTGTAATAGGCGAAGTTGCCCTTCTTGTCGGTTTTGATGGTGTACTTGGCGTTGTTTTCAACGTTGACAAACGTCACCACCGCCTTTACCAGCGGTTTGCCGTCCACGCCGACCACGTTGCCGCGGAAGCCGCGGGACATTTGCGCCGACAGCGCGCTCGCGCCCGCCAGCATGATGGCAGCCACGGCCAGACCCGTCAGCTTGCCTTTTACGTTCGTCAACATGCACCCTCCTGAGTCGCGTATCGAATCGGATCGCTCGTACCCGCCTGCTGAAAAGCGCGCCGGCGCAGACGGCAACTATCGCACCGCCCGCACGCCTGAGCGGAATTTTGGTAACAAGACCACGATAATGGAAAGGGCGCGCCCAGTTCAAGCCCAAGCCGCACGATTTCCGCCTTGGCGAGCCCGATCAGGGGCGTTTCCACCCGCACTCGCCCGTCGCGCGTGCCCAGCCGCAGCAGTTCGTTGAACGCCTGGTAGTACTCCGGCCGACAGTCGGGGTAGCCGGAGCTGTCGGGCGCGACCGCGCCAATCATGATGGCCTCGGCGCCCAGCACCTCCGCCCACGACACCGCCGCCGCCAAAAAGTGGGCGTTGCGAAAGGGAACATAAGTCACCGGGATGACTGACTCGTCAAGCCCGTTCTCCGGCACCGCCAGGCGCGTGTCGGTGAGCGCCGATCCGCCGATCAGGCGAAAGAAGTCGGTCTCGATCACCAGCCGATCCTCGATGCCGTAGTGATCGGCGATCGCCGTGAACGCCTCGCGCTCGCGGGCGGCGGTGCGCTGGCCGTAATCGAAATGCAGGTAGGCGGGATGGCGGTCGCGCTGCGCCAGGGCGGCGCAGACGCAGCTATCCATACCGCCGCTGACCAGAACGATGGCGTCCGGTTTCATACCCCTTGCCGCGCCGGATCCCAAATGAATTTGTGGATCTGCAGGCTCAGCCGCGCCGGAACGGCATCGGCCAGCATCCAGCCGGCCAGATCGGCCGGGTCCAATTGGCACTGGCCGCTGCCGCGTTCCCCGCGCGCGTCCTGGCGGAAGGCGGGTGAGAACAGCAGCGCCGGGCGCTCGCCGGAAAGCTGGTGGCCGGCGAGGAAGCGGCGCGCAAAGTCGTAATCCTCGCGGCTGGCGATGACGAACTTGAGCTCGTCCCAGGGCTGCAGCAGCGCCAGGTTGGCTTCGCGGAACGAGCCCGCCTCGCCGCTCGCCGGACACTTGACGTCCACGATCTTGACCACCGCCGCCGGCACCGGCGCGAGGTCGCGCTCGCCGCTGGTCTCCAGCAGCACGGTGTAGTCGCGCTCGAGCAGCGCCTGCGCCAGCGCCGCCACTCCCGCCGCCTGCAGCAGCGGCTCGCCGCCGGTGATCTCCACCCGCCGGCAGGGAAAGCGCGCCACCTCGCCCAGCACCGCGTCCAGTTCCATGCGCCTGCCGCCATAGAAACTGTATTCGGTATCGCACCAGCGGCAGCGCAGGTTGCAGCCGGTGAGGCGCACGAAGACGCAGGGCAGGCCGGCATGGCTGGACTCGCCCTGAATCGAATGGAAAATTTCGGTGATCTGCAGCGCCATTTACAGCGAATACATCGCCGCCGTGGTGTCGGTTTCGTACACGGTGACCGACTTCACCGCAATGCCGCCGCCCGCCCCGCTGAGGTGGCCGCTGATGCGCTCAAACAGCACCCGCGCCAGGTTCTCCGCCGAAGGGTTGATCTCCTGGAACGGCTCCACGTCGTTGAGGTACTGATGGTCGAGCCGGTCGGTCTCGCGACGGATCGCCGCCTTCAGATCTTTGAAGTCGTAGAGCAATCCGATGGCATTGAGCTCCGGGCCCGCCAGGCAGACGCGCACCCGGTAGTTGTGGCCGTGCGGGTTCTCGCACTTGCCACGATAGCCGCGCAAGGCATGGCCGGAGGAGAAGGTCTCTTCAACCGTGATTTCAAACATCGGGAAAGTTAATTGTACGGCTTTTGGCTCTCCGGGACGCCTGGCGGCGGCAGCTCGGGCACGGACTGTTTTCGCCGGGGGCTCCGCCCCCGCCGCCTTCCCGTTGGTTGGCGCCCCTTAGCCGCTCCGGGATCGGCCGAGTGGACCGAAGACAGCGTCGTTCCCCGGGGACGGAATGGAACCTGGGCGGACGCCCGATGCCTCGGCCTCAATCTCGCCTCGGCTGAGGCAACGCGGCCGTCGCCGCGTGCGGCCACCTTTTGCTCATGCCGCCCTCCCGCCGGTCGGGCTTCGGCTCACGGCGTGAGGCGCAGCGCCCAACCGGACAAGGCGCCGGAGGCGGTCAGCTCCAGCCCGCGCGCCGCGCCAAGGTGGGCTCCGAGGGCCCCCACCAGCGGCATCTGCGCGAATGCCGCGCCCGAACGCAGCCCCCAATACGAGCGCGGCACCAGGTTGGCGTAGGCTGCGGCCATGGCGCCGCCCGCCAACACCCGCCCCAAGCTTTGGGCGCGGCTGTGGCCTTCGCCGGCCACCAGTTCCACCACGGCCGCCGCGAGCACGCCGGCGGCGGCGTAGTTGACGTTGCGCTGCCAGGGCTGCATTGCCATTCTTGGATGCGGAAGTCACGCTCCCAAGGCCGCACCGTATAATCCAAAGCGACTGGACCACGCTGCCCCGAGGTGGGAATGAGCAAGAGCCGGCGGGAGTTTCTTGCACATGTCGGCGGGCTGGCCGCGCTCGCCGCGGTTCCAGGCGGCAGTTCCCTTCCGCCAGAGCCGATGCCTTCCTCCCTGGCGACGCCGGTCGCCGCCCTTCCCGCCCGCCAGGATTTCGCGATCCCACAGGACCTGACCTACATCAATTCCGGTTTTACCCACCCCATGCCGATTCGAGCGGCGCTGGCCGCGCGGCGGTATGTGGATTCTCGCGCCGAGCCCGGGCTGCCCCTGACGCAGAACGTGGATATCCGATCCGAGTTCGCTGCGCTGATTCACGCAAAACCCTCAGAAATCTGCTTCGTCCCCAACACCACCACGGGAGAGAACCTCGTCGTCAACGGCCTGGGCATTCCCGAGGGCCACGGCAACGTGGTGACCGACGCGCTCCATTTCGAAGGCGCCCTGCTGCACCTGGGAGAGTTGCAGCGGCGCAACGGCCTTGACCTTCGCATTGTGCGGCCGCGCGACTGGAGGATTGACCTGCGCGACATGGAGCGCGCCATGGACAAGAACACGAAACTGGTCGAAGTCTCGCTGGTCTCCATGGTCAACGGATTTCAGCACGACCTCAAGGCGGTTTGCGATCTCGCCCACGCCCACGGCGCCCTCGTTTATGCCGATGTCATGCAGGCGGCGGGCGCCACGCCGATTGACGTTCGCGAAAGCGGCTTGGATTTTTGCGCCTGCTCCAGCTACAAGTGGCTGATGGGCGATTTTGGACTCGGGTTCCTGTTCGTCAAGGAATCGCTTCTCGACCGGATGGCCGCATGCCCCCAGTATGGCTATTTCGAGGCGCAGGCAATCGAGTCGCATCTCTTGCCGGGCGACCCTCCCGGCGACACGCCCTACACCTGGCAGCTCAAAGCCGGCGCCGCCGGCCGTTTTGAAGTGTCCACGCCGGCGATTGAAGTCATGATGGCGCTGGGCGAATCCTTGCCGTACATTCGCGCCCTCGGCGTCGCCAATATCCAGACCTACCGGCAGCCGCTGCTGCGAAAACTGCAGCAGGAGATGCCGCGACTCGGATTCGAGCCGATCACGCCGCCGGAATCGGCCTCACCCCTGCTGTGCTTCGGACTAAAGGGGAAAGACTATCGGCCCATTCTTGAGCGTTTGAGCAAACGGAAGGTGCATGTGCGCGTAGGTTCGAATTACCTGCGCGCCTCGCCTTCGGTGTTCAACGACATGGCGGACATCGAGCGGCTGCTGGACACCCTCGCCTGATGGGGCGCGCGCAGGGCGCTACTGCTGATTGCCCTTGCCCTTGATCACCGCCTGATAGCCGTCGGCGGTGAGGCGGGAGCGCATCGCATCGGCCTCGGCCCGGGTCAGGTAGGGGCCAACTTCGACCCGGTACAACTGGTTCGCCTGATTCGCCGCGGGCGCGACCACGTTGGCCGGATAGCCGCGATTTTGCAGCGCGGTGGCGAGGCTCTGGGCGTCGTCCAGCATGCCGGCGAAGACCTGCACCTGGTAGACGCCGCTTACGGCCGAAGGCGCGTGCGGGGCCGGCGCTGCCGGCGGCGTGAGCGCGGACGGCGCGGCCGCGGTGGGCGCGGGCGGCGGGGCGGCGCCGGCGGCGTTGGTGGACGTCGTACCGCCGGCGGTTGCGGGCGCCGTAGCCGGCGGCGTCCCCGCCGCGCCGGGCTGGCCCGCCACCGTGGTCACCGGCGGCGAGAGCGTGTTCGGGGTCTGGTTCGACTCGGCGGCGCCCAACTGCGCCGGATTGGGGGCCTGCACACCGCTGGGCGCGGCCGGAGAGGAGGCGCTTACCGGCGGCGCGCTGCCCAGGGTAAAGGTCGCCGGAATGGCGTGCTTGCCGATGGTGTAGCCAAAGGCGAAGAACATGCCGCACACCACCGCCAGCGCCAGCAGACCCGCCAGCAGCGACTTGGTGCCCACCTCGAGCTGGTAGGCGGGCTTGCGGCGTCCACCCCGCTCGGCCTGCTCGCTGCGCCGTTCGGCCGGTTTCATGAACCGGACGCTCCTCCGGCGCGGCCGTCGCCCGCCGGCGGCGGCGCCGGGCGCGACTTCAAGAAGACGTCAATTAAATCCAGCGGCAGCGGGAAGACCACGGTGGTGTTCTTTTCGGTGCCGATCTCGACCAGCGTCTGCAGGTAGCGCAGGGTAAGCGCGATGGGTTCGCTGGCGATGATGGCGGCGGCTTCCGACAGCCGGTTGGAGGCCTCATACTCGCCGTCGGCGTGGATGATCTTAGCGCGCTTCTCGCGCTCCGCCTCGGCCTGGCGCGCGATCGCGCGCTGCATGGTCTCGGGCAGGTCCACCGCCTTGATGACCACATCGGTGACCTTGACGCCCCAGGGCTCGGTGCGCTCGTCGAGGATGGCCTGCAGGCGCGAGTTCACCTTCTCGCGGCTGGAGAGCAGGTCGTCGAACTCGACCTCGCCCAGCACGGCGCGCAGCGTGGTCTGCGCGAACTGCGAGCTGGCGAAACGGAAGTTGCGCACCTCGACCACCGCCTTGAGCGGATCAATCACGCGGTAGTAGACCACCGCGGTGACGGTGGCGGTGACGTTGTCGCGGGTGATGATGTCCTGCGGCGGCACGTCGAGCGTATCCACCTGCAGCGAGACCCGCACCAGGCGGTCGATGACGGGGAAAATCAGCACCAGGCCCGGCCCCTTGGGGGCGCCGAGCACGCGGCCGAGGCGGAACACCACGCCGCGCTCGTACTCGGCCAGAACCTTGATGGCCGACATCAGGAACAGGATGAGGATGACCGCGACGACGAGCACAGGGACCATGGCCGGTTCGCTCCTTCCGCCTCTGCATTCTACTGCCTTCCGCCGGCGCGGCGCCGATGCGGCGCGCACGGCGGCGTTACAAACCAGCTTCCCGCGCGTCCGGGCCGGCCGCGGCGTCCTGGGGCTCGACCTCAAGCCGGAGCCCGTCCACGCTGCGCACGCGAATGGCCGCGCCGGCGGGAATCGGCGCCGCCGCCTGCGCCTGCCAGCGCTCGCCATGCACCAGCACCGTCCCCTGCAGCCCCAGCGCGGTGAGCGCGGTGCCGGTTTCGCCGATCAGCCCCTGGGCGCCGGTCACGACGCGATGGCGGCGGGCGCGCACCACCAGCTCCACCAGCAGCAGGCTGATGGCGCCGAAGCCGACCGCCACGCCGACCGCCACGTCCGTCTGCACGCGCATCTGCGGCACCGGGGAGTTGACCAGCAGGATGCCGCCCAACGCGATCGCCGTCGCCCCACCCAGCGCCAGCACGCCGTGCGTGGTGAACTTGGCCTCCAGCGCCAGTAGCGCCACCCCCACCAGCAGCAGCCCCGCGCCCGCCCAGTCAATCGGCAGCAGCGAGAGCGCGAACAGCGACAGCACCACCAGGATCACGCCCGCCACGCCCGGCACCACGACGCCGGGGTGGGTGAACTCGATATAAATCAGCAGCCCGCCGACGGCCAGCAGGATGAACGCCAGGCTGGGGTTCATGTCCAGAATGCGTTCGCGCAGGCTCATGGCGTATACAATTTCCGGATCTCCGGCCAGCCGCAGCGTCTGCTGCTTGCCGTTCACGCGCGTGACCGTGCGACCGTTGAGGTCGGCGAGCAGATGGCTGAGGTCGGGCGCGGTGAGGTCAATCAGGTGGCCGGCGAGCGCCTCCTGCTCGGTGAACGACTCGCTGTCGATCACGCCCTTTTGCGCCAGCGCGAGGTTGCGGTGGCGCTGGGCGGCGATGCTGCGCATGAAAGCGGCGGCGTCGCTCTGCATCTTGGCGGCCTCGATCTTGTCCGGCTCGCCCCCCAGCAGCACCGGATGCGCCGCGCCGGTGTTGGTGCCCGGCGCCATGGCGGCGACGTCACAGCTCAGCAGGATGTAAAAGCCGGCGGAGGCGGCGCGCGAACCACTGGGCGCGACGTAGCCGATCACCGGCACCGGGGAGGCGAAGATGTGCCGGATGATCGAGCGCATGGCGGTGTCGAGCCCGCCGGGCGTGTTCAACTCCAGCACCGCGGCGGCGGCGTGATGTTGGGCGGCGTAGGCCAGCCCGCGCGCGACGTACTCGGCGCTTACCGTGTTCACCGTGTCGTCCAGCCGGATCACCACCACCGGCGGCAGCGGCGGCGCCGGCAGCGCCGGCAGGGCGAGCAGCGGCAGCAGCGCCAGCGCAGCGCGGCGGGCGAGGGCGCGGCTATTCATTGCGTGGACCCAGTTCCTTGCGCACCGCGAGTGCCTGGGGATTGGTGGGATCGAGCGCCAGCGCCGCCTGCGCTTCGCGGCTCGCCTGCATGCGATCGTGCCGCGCCCACCAGATTTGCGCCATCCCGGCGTGGGCGGCGGCGAGCGCCGGCGAGCCCGCCGGCGCCGCCTGCAAGACCGCCTGGTAGGCCTGCATGGCGCCCGCCCAAGCCCCCTGCTGCAGGAGCCGCGCGCCCTGTTCGAGCTCGGCCTCGAGGCGCTGCGCCGGCGGCAGCGTGCGCCACTTCGCCTGCGACGCCAGCGCCACCGCCTGCGCCAGTTGGCGGTAGCCGGCGGCGGGAAACGCGGTTTCGAGGCTTCCCGGCTCCGGCCGGCCCTGCGCCCGGGCCTGCGCCAGCGCCAGGTCGTGGGTGACCGCCGGCAGCGGCAACTGCTTGGCCAGCGCCTGAAAGGACTTCGCCGCATCGGCAAAGTGGCCGAGCCGATACGCCGCCAGTCCAGCGGTGAACTGCGCCGGCAAGGACTCCGGCGCGCCGGGGGGAATCTTCTGCAGCCAATAGAGGGCGTCGGCGTCGTGCTGTGCCGCCCACTCGGCCCGACCCAGCGCCAGCGTCACCCGGTGGTCGCCCGGGCTCAGGCGCATGGCGGTCTCCAGCAGCTTGATCTTGGCCGCTCCCTCCGGCGTCAGCCGGGCGCGGATGAAGGCTTCGTAGGCGGGCAGCGGCAGCGGCGGCGGGGGCGGCGTGACGGCGGCGCCCGGGGCGAGCCGTTGGCGTATGGCCTGGTCCAGTCGCGCCTGCAGCGTCTCCAGATCGGTGAGCTTGCCCGCCTCCGGCGCCGGCCGCGCCAGGTGCTCGCGACGCAGATCGAAGACTTCCGCCTGGGCGCGCAGCGTTTCGCCGTCATAGTCGAACCAGCCGGTGATCAGCCAGCGGGCGCCGGCCGCGTCGGCCATGCGGATCAACGTGGCGTGGCTCAGCACCACGCCGGCGGAAGCGCCCACCAACTGCCGGGCGCGGTCGCGCTCGGGCTGAGTCATCACCGCAACGCCGGCGGAGTCGAGCGCCTGGCGCAGCGACACCACGAAGCTTTCGCCCAGCCAGTCGAGGCTGGCGTCGCCGGAACGGTTGGAGAAGGGCACCACAATGACGGGCGCGGGCCCCATCCCGGCCGCGCCTCCTCGCCTCCCGGGGGCGGGCGCCGGCGCCGCCGCCGCCGCCCATCCGGCCAGCGCGACGGCCAGGCACGCCACCCACAGGCCGCGAAATGCTCCAGAACCGCTCAACGGCTACAATTATATGTCCCAGAGTACCGGCTGAACCCGCCATGAACTCCGCCCACGGCTTCTCCACCCGCGCCATTCACGCCGGCCAGGCGCCCGACCCCACCACCGGCGCCGTCAACGTGCCCATCTATGCCTCCTCCACCTATGTGCAAGAGGAGATCGGCAAGCACAAGGGCTATGAGTACTCGCGCGTCAGCAACCCCACCCGCACCGCGCTCGAAGAGAACCTGGCGGCGCTGGAGGGCGGGAGCAGCGCCCACGTTTTCGCCAGCGGCATGGCCGCCATCCAGGCGGTGCTGTCGCGCCTTTCGGCCGGCGACCACGTGATTTGCGGGCACAACGTCTACGGGGGCACGCCGCGGCTGTTCAATCAGATCCTGACCCGTTTCGGGCTGCGCTTCAGCTATGTGGATACGCGCGAACCCGGGCGCATCACCCGGGCGCTCGACGCCGCGACCAAGCTGGTCTTCGTCGAAACCCCGACCAATCCGCTGATGGAGCTCTGCGACTTGCGCGCGTGCGCGGAAGCGGCGCATCGCGGCGGGGCCGAGCTGGTGGTGGACAACACCTTCATGAGCCCCTTTTTCCAGCGCCCGCTGGAGTTGGGCGCCGACTTGGTGGTGCACTCCACCACCAAGTTTCTCAACGGCCACAGCGACGGACTCGGCGGCGTGGTAGTCGCCAGCACCGCGGCCCAGGCCGAGGAACTGCGCTTTCTGCAGAAGGCGATGGGCGCCATCCTGAGCCCGTTCGAGTGCTTCCTGGTGCTGCGCGGGGTCAAGACGCTGGCGGTGCGCATGCGCCAGCACGACGCCAACGGCCGCCGCATCGCCGCCTGGCTGGCACGGCAACCCAAAGTGCTCGCCGTCCACTACCCCGGCCTGCCGCAGCATCCGCAGCATGAACTTGCCCAACGCCAGATGTCGGGCTTTGGCTCGATGATCACCATCGAAACCGGCTCGCTGGAAAATGCCAATCGCCTGCTCAGCCGCCTGCGCGTCTGCTCGCTGGGCGAGAGCCTGGGCGGGGTGGAGACGCTGGTGTCGCATCCGGCTTCGATGACCCATGCCGCGCTCGGCGCCGAAGGCCGCGCCGCCATCGGCCTCACCGACGGCATGGTGCGCTTCTCCATCGGGCTGGAGGAGTCCGAAGACCTGGAAGCCGATATCGCCCAGGCGCTGCGCTAGCGCCCCGCGTTCGCCGCGCTAGTGCACCAGCCCCAGGTCGCCGACCGGCCAGTAGGCGAACACCGCGCGCCCGAAGATGTCGTCACGCGGCACGCAGCCCCAGAAACGGCTGTCGTAGGAACTGTCGCGATGGTCGCCGAGCACGTAGTACTCGCCTTGGGGGACGGTCACCGCGGGGTAGTCCGAATAGTCCTGAAAGCGCGCCGGGACGTAGGGCTCGACCAGACGGCGGCCGTTGACATACACTTCCCCGCCCCAGATCAC
The DNA here is from genome assembly GCA_027451805.1 of Acidobacteriota bacterium. Lineage (GTDB taxonomy): Bacteria > Acidobacteriota > Terriglobia > Terriglobales > SCQP01 > SCQP01. The sequence continues at coordinate 5,851 of DAIDIF010000123.1, read as the reverse complement.
CACATGGTCGCCCGGCAGCCCGATGATGCGCTTGATGAAGTTCTGCCGGGGATCGCGCGGGTAGTGAAAGACGACGACGTCGCCGCGGCGCAGCGGCCCGACGTTGAACGCCATCTTGTCGACAAACAGCCGCTCGTTGTTCTGCAAGCGCGGCAGCATGCTGTAGCCCTGCACCCGCACCGGCTGAAAGACGAATAGCACCAGCGTCAGGGCGATCAACACTGCCAGCGCCAGGTTCAGCACCCAGGCGAGCCGTCGGCGGGCGGGAGAAGCAGCAGCCACGCCTCATGGTACCGCGCCCGGGCGATGCAGACCATGCCGGGTTTCGCCCGGTGTCGTCGGCTGGCACGGACTCCAGCCCGGCCGTTCGCCGCCATTAGCCGGCGGCCTGTTCCAGGCTGCGATTGCAGCGCTCGAGCGCGCGCTGCACCTGCGCCAGGGTGTGCTGCAGATGGGTGCTGGAACGCAGGACGGTGTCCATCCAGTCGCCGAAGTTGTCGCTGATCTCCTCCTGCAGCTCGCGTCCGGGCCGGGTCATCAGGAAGATCACCGCACCCACGGCAACAGCCGGCACAATCCAGCGTTTCATAACGGCTCCTGCTCGAGGGATGCGGGCGCCGGCAGCAATGTTGGCTCCGCCAGCTCCAGTTCCTGGTCGCGCAGCTGCCAGGCGCCGGCTTCGGCGCGGCGGAAGCCGCGCACCGCCGCCACGCGCCGCACCGCCTGCAGGTAGCCGGCAGGGTAGGCGAGGTTGCCGCGCAGCAGATTCTGCAGCAGCAGCAGGTGCGCCCACAGCAGGTGCGCCGCCAGCCGTGGGGAATCCAGGTTGCGCCAATGGAACAGCAGCCGGTTGCGCTCGATCACCGCGGCGCGCCGGAAGGGCGTGCTGTGGCGGCGCACGCTCGAGCTGGGCGCGTGCCACAGCCGCGCCCGGGGCTCGTAGCCCAGGCGCCAGCCGCGCTTGCGCGCGCGGTAGGAGAGATCGAGGTCTTCGCTGTAGTAGGGCGCGAAGATGGGGTCGAAGCCGCCCAACTCGAGAAACACCTCGCGCCGAAAGGCGCAAAAACCGCCCACCAGCATGAAGCTCGCCCCGCGCCCGTCCGCGCTCGCCTCGTAATTGCGCCACGTCTCCCAGAAGCCGCGCCGGAACCGCCCGAGCTTGCCGCCGGTGGCGAAGGTTTTCTGGGGCAGATCAAACGCCCGCAGCGTGACGCCGAAGATCGCCGGGTCGTCGAACCAGGGCACAAGGTGGGCAAAACAATCGGCCGCCGGGGCGACGTCGTTATTGAGCAACACCACGATCGGCGCGGTTGCCGCTTGCACGCCGGCATTGGCCGCCGGCGCAAAGCCCCGGTTGCGTTGGCTGCGCACGCAGCGAATGGCGGGATGCGCCTCCGCCAGCCAGGCCGCGGTGGCGTCGCTCGAGCCGTCGTCGGAGACGACAATCTCGCTGCCCTGGGCGGCCGCCAGCACCGCCGGCAGATACTCGCGCAACAGCTCGCGGCCGTTCCAGGTCGGAATGACGACGCTGAAGCCGCCGCTCACGGCTGCTGGAGCAGAAACACCGCGGTGACGTTGGCGGTGACGGTGAGCGCCTGCGGCGTGAACTGCTCGGTGGGAGCGGGCGCCGCCACCGCCGCCATCAGGCGCACGCCGGGTGCGACCAGCGCCGCGGCGTTCACGCTGGCGCTCACCAATGCCCCCAGCTTGAGCCCGGCGGCGGCGGCGAGCGCCGCCGCCTGCGCTTGCGCGGCGGCATAGGCGGCGGCGATCGCCTGGCGCCGCTCGGCCGCATGGTGGCGCAGTTCGAAACTGACGCCCCGCAGCGCGCTTGAGCCGCTGCCGCTCACCGCATTCATCAGCGGCGCGAGGCGGCGGAAGTCGGTGACCAGCAACTGCACATCCGCGGTGACCGAGTAGCTGGTGACGCGGTGCGCCTGGTAGTCCCAGTTGGGCGACACCGCATATTGGCTCCAGTGCGCCTGCGCCGGCGCGAAGCCCTGCTGCCGCAACTGCGCGCGCAACTGCTCCGCCTGCTGCTGCGCCTGCGCATAGGCGGCTTGGACCTCGGCATTCTGGCCGCTGATCTGAAACTGCACCACCGCCGTATCCGGCTGCGCCTGGACGCTGCCCTGGGCCGACACCGTCACCGTCGGGGGCTTCTGAGCCGCCACCAGGCCGGGCGCGAGCAGGAGGATCAAGGCGAACGGGAGGAGACGGGCGGTTATCCTCGGCATGAGACCTAGGATAGGCTAAAGACGCAATGGAGATCATGGTCGTGGCCGGCGAGGCCTCGGGCGATGCCCACGCCGCCGAGTTGATTTTGGCGTTGCGCCGCCGCCGTCCGGAGCTGCGCTTTTTCGGCTGCGGCGGCGACGACATGGCGGCCGCGGGCTGCGAGCTGCTGGTGCACAACCGCGAGCTGGCGGTGATGGGGCTGCTCGAGGTGGTGCGCCACCTGCCCCGGCTGCGCAACCGGTTGCGGCGGCTGCGGCGGGCGATGGCCGAACGCCAGCCGGCGGGCGTGATCCTGGTGGATTTTCCCGACTTCAACCTGCGGCTGGCGGCCGCGGCCCGCCGCGCCGGCGTGCCCGCGATTTATTTCGTCAGCCCGCAGTTGTGGGCCTGGCGCAGCGGCCGGGTCAAGCAGATCCGGCGCAATATCCGGCGCATGATCTGCATCTTTCCGTTCGAGCCGGCGTTTTACGCCGGCTACGGCCTGGACGTCGCCGGCGTCGGCCATCCGCTGGTGGAGCGCATCGAGCGGGCGCGCGCCGGCCTGCCCACCGAGGCGGCGTTCCGGGCGCGACTGGGGCTCGACCCGAGCACGGAGATCGTCGCGCTGCTGCCGGGCAGCCGCAAGCGCGAGCTCGATTTTCATCTGGAGACCATGCTCGAGGCGGCGCGCCGACTGCACGCCGAGCGCCACGTCGAGTTCGTGCTGCCGGTGGCGGCGGGGGTGCCGCGGGCCGAGGTGGAAGCCGCCCTCCCGCCGCCACTGCAGCCCTACGTGCATCTCGCCGGCGCCGCCGACGCCTACGCCGCCCTCGCCTACGCCCGGCTGGCCATCGTCGCCAGCGGCACCGCGACGGTCGAGGCGGCGCTGTGGGGCGCGCCCATGATCGTGATCTACCGCCTGTCGTCGTGGACTTACCGCCTGGGCCGCCGCCTGGTCCGCACCCGGCACGTCGCCATGGTCAACCTGATCGCGGAAAAGGCCGCGGTGCCGGAGCTGATCCAGGCCGAGTTTCAGCCCGACGCGATCGTGGCCTGGGCGCGGCGGCTGCTGGAAGAAGGCGAGGCGCGCCGCCAGATGGAGGCCGATTTGGCCCAGGTCCGGATGAAGCTGGGCTCGCCCGGCGCCATCGACCGGGCCGCCCGAGAAGTGGAGCAGGCGCTATTCGCGTAGGGGCGGAGGCGCGGTACCCGCCGGGCCGCTAAGGCTCGTCTATACTTTGAGCATGTCCCGCCTGCGACTTCTTGGCGCGCTGTTGTTGCTCGCCGCCGCCGCCGCGGCGCAGGGCATTCCGCCGCCACCCAAGATCATGCGCCCGGCGCCGGTCGCGCCCGCCGCGCCGGCCCCGCCGCCGGCGCTGCCCGCCGGCCCGCCATTGCCCTTCACGGTCAGCCACTACAACCTCAAGCTCACCTTCAACTTTCCCCAGCATGTACTGGATGTGGTGGCGCAAGTCGGGATGACGGCGCAGTCGGAAGTGTCCACCGCTTCCTTCCGCCTCAACCAGAATCTGGTGGTGGCCAGCGTCACCGACGCCTCTGGGGCTTCTTTGGCGCCGGTGCGGCAGCAGGATCAGGTGCTGGTCACCTTCCCGGCGCCGCTGGCCCGCGGCACGAACGCCACGCTCACCTTTCATTACGCCGGGCCGCTGGCGGATGCGCGGCTGAGCCCGATCAACGGCATTCGGACCGCCTACGTCGGACCCGACGGCGCCTTTCTGCTCTATCCCGGCGAGTGGTTCCCGCTGGTCGGCTACGGCACCGACCGGTTCACCGCGACCATCTCAGCCACGCTGCCCGCCACCATGGCGATGGTGGCCTCGGGCAACGCCGCCACCACCCCCCAGCCCGGGGGCCAGACGGCGTACGTCTTCCGCCAGCAGCAGGCCAGCTTTCCCGGCAGCGTCATCGTCACCCCGCTCAAGCCCCAGACTTTTCAAACCGCCGGCTTCACCACCCACCTCTACTTCAACCCCAGCGTACCGGCGGCGCTGACGGCGCAATACGCCGCCCACGCCGCCAACATCGCCGCCTTTCTGACCGACACCTTCGGCACGCCGCCGCTCGACACGCTCAACCTGGTCGAGCTGCCCGCGGATGCGCTGCCCTCGTTCAGCTCGCCCGGGCTGATTGTGCTCTCCAGCAGCTCGATCGGCGGCGCGGTCAACGACAACCTGCTGGTGGACGAGATCGCGCAGCAATGGTTCGGCATCATGCTCAGCCCGGCGACGCTGGACGACGCCTGGCTGCAATACGGCGCGGCGCGCTTCGCCGAATCGCTTTACGTGCAGAAAACCGAGGGGAATGCCGCCTGGAAGGAACTGGTGACCGAGCTCGAAGTGGGCGCGCTCAGCTATCCCAACACCGCGCTCAGCGACTCCAGCCGGCTCTACGTCTTTTCGCCGCAGTTCCAGGACCTCAACTACGACAAAGGCGCGCTGCTGTTCCACATGCTGCGCTGGCAGCTCGGCGATCAGCCCTTCAACAACGCGCTGCGCGCGCTGGTCAACACCTACGCCTGGAAGCCGGTGAGCACGGCCCAGTTCGAGCAGTCCATCGCCAAGAGCACCGGCACCGACCTGCGCAGCTTTTTCAGCCAGTGGTACACCGGCACCGCGGTACCCAAGTTCACCAACCAGTACACCGTCTATCGGCTGGGCGCGGGCGGGTATCGCGTCACTGGCACCATCCAGCAGAGTCTCGACCTGTTCAACATGCCGGTGGAAGTCAGCGTCTTCACCGACGGCGCGACGGTGACGCGCACCGTGCCGGTGTCGGGCGCCAACAGCAGCTTCAGCATCGACACCGCCGGCCGGCCGGAGAAGGTGGTGGTGGACCCGAACGACTGGATTCTAAAGTCCAGCCCCGAGCTCGAGCTGCGCGTGGATCTGTCGCGCGGCGACAACCTGGTGGCGGCGAGCGACTTCCCCGACGCCATCCAGCAGTACCAGAACGCGCTCAAGCTCAACCCCATCAGCTCGCTGGCGCACTACCGGCTGGCGGAGGCATATTACCAGGAGCAGAACTGGCAGAACGCAGCCGACGAATACCGCCAGGCGATCAACGGCGACCTGAACCCGAAGTGGGTGGTGGTCTGGAGCCACATCCAGTTGGGCAAGATCTTCGACCTGACCGGCCAGCGCGACCGCGCGGTGAACGAGTACGAGCTGGCGCTGCAGACGCACGACGACACCAATGGGGCGCAGCAGATCGCGCAGCAGTACCTGAAGAGCCCCTATAAGACCGGCGCCGCGCCGGGCAATTAGGCGGTCCCGGCGGCAGGCTACAATGTCGCCCATGAGCGATTGCCTGTTCTGCCGGATCGTGGCCGGCGAAATTCCGTCGCGCAAGGTCTATGAGGACGAGCGCCTCTACGCCTTCGAGGACATCCAGCCGGGCGCGCCTACGCACATCCTGATCGTCCCCAAGCGCCACCTCGCCGGCTTGGCCGAAGCCGAGGCGGGCGATGCCGCGCTGCTGGGCGAGCTGCAGCTTCGCGCCGCCGCGCTGGCACGGGAGCGCGGACTGCGGAACGGCTATCGCACGGTGATGAACGTCGGGCCCGACGCCGGCCAGAGCGTCTTTCATCTCCACTTGCACCTGCTCGGCGGCCGCC
>DAIDIF010000122.1 GCA_027451805.1 Acidobacteriota bacterium | reverse complement strand
GTGGCCGGCGGCCGGGCGGCCTTCATGCGCGGGCTGGGCCAGCTGGCGGCGTGGGCGCCCCTCGCGCTGTCCACGCGGCTGTTTGTGGGCGGCGCGGCGCTGCTGCTCTTCGCGTGGATCGAACCGGTGCTCGGCCTGCTGTGCATCGGCGCCCTGGCGTGCCTGGTGGGCTCCGAGTTCTTCCAGCGCAAGGCCGTGCGAGACTGCGCCGCGGCGGCCGAGCAGCTCTGCGGCGCGGCCGCCGCCGGCGCTTCAGCAGCGGCGCGCCCCGGACAGGCCGCGCGGCAGCGGGCGCACACCGCCGCGACGGCGCGGGCCGCGCCCGTGGCGGCGCCCAAGGAGGCGGCACGCGCCGTGCCCAGTGCCGCAGGTCCGGGCGCGATCGTCGCGGGCTCCACGATGCACGAGATCGATTAAACGGCGGCGGCGTTCACGTGCGTTGGCTACCCTAAAAAAGCTAGTGGCCGGGGGGGGAGGAACTCGGTAACGGTGCACGGGGCGGAGGCTTGGTGGCGGCGGTGGCAGCAACGGGTCCGCGATGCAGGGCGGCACCTGCTGCCTGTGGCTGCGGGACTCGCCCTACGAGGTGGTGCCGCTGACGCTGTTTCGGATCACCTACCTGCTGCTCTTCATCCTCTGGCAAGTGGCGGCGCTGTTCATTGCGATCGGCACCTCGATCGCCACGGTCGTCTCGGAGCTCTACTCGCTCGTGCCGGTGCTGATCTTTGCCTTCCTGTCGTTCGTGTGGTTCCTGTACTACCCGGACCTGCAGCCGTACATCAGCACCACCGGCGTGCAGCTGCTCAACCTGGCCTTCCAGCTGTTCCAGCTGTTCTGGAACCTGGCCATCATCCTGTGGAACCTCTTTGTGCTGGTGTGGAACGCCGCGGCGCCGATAATCGGCATGATAATCTACGTGGCGCTCGAGGTTTTCACGTCGCTGCTCACGGCCGTCGTGAAGATCCTCGGGCAGGTGGACGTCTACGCGCTCTTCAAGCCCTTCATCGAGATCCTCGAGGTGCTCACGCGCATGCTGGTCGAGATCATCCAGGCGCTCGTCTCGGCGGCGATCGGGCTGCTGACGGCGCTGACCAAGATCATCGGCGCGCTGATCACGGTGGTCATCTCGGTCACCAAGATCCTCTTCCCGATCGTCGTGTGGATCGTGGGGCTGCTCTTCAAGCTGCTCTTCCCGGTGCTCAAGGTGGTCATCGCGATCGTGTCGTGGTTCATCAACCTGTTCAGCGCCGCGCGCATGCACCGCCGCCTGCAGGCGCTCACCAGCATCGGCGACATCGAGGCGGCCTACGCGCGCTACGCCCAGATGCGCGAGCGCCTGGAGGCGGCCGGCCCGGCGGAGCCGCTCTTTGGGCGCCGGCCGCTGGGCTTCGCCGACGTGGACCCCGAGGACGACGCGTACACGCAGGGCTGGGGCTCGCTGCACGACACCATGTACCCGCAGGCCAACTGGGCCGCCTCGCGGCACTTCTCGAACGGCGATCGGAACCGCGCGGCCGAGACCGAGCTGCAGGTGATGCTGCGCATGATGGACGAGGCGCCGCTGCACTCGTTCAGCTACTACTGGTACGTGAACCGGCCGGTGCTGATCGGCATCGACGGCGGCGCGCTGCCGCCCGCGGACGTGTACACGGGCGAGGTGGGCACCAGCCAGGACCCGCGCGCCATCGACCCGGCCTTCATGCGCTTCGTGCCGCGCGCGCCGGCGCGCGCGCTGCTCGAGTTTGCCAGCAGCCGCGGCCTGCTATCGGCCGAGGAGCGCGCGGTGCTGGAGAGCGCCGAGCCGGTGGGCATCAACGACTACTGGAAGCGCATGGACGCGGCGGACGTGCGCGAGGACGTGCTCGCCTGGTACTCGCACCAGCACTACACGCACCAGCAGAAGCGGCAGCACGCGATCAACAAGCTGCGCGACGGCCTGCGCAGCAGCCGCATCGAGTCGGCGGACGAATACTACGCGGCGGTGGGCTCGGACGGCGAGGCGAACCGCCCGCGGCTCAGCTACGAGGAGTACAAGCGCCTGCAGGAGGACCTGGCCGAGGCGGACCGCCTGCAGCTGGGCCTGCCGGCGCAGCAGCGCCGGCGGCACCCGTACGCCGACGACCTGGACGGGCGGCACGCGTGCAAGCACCGCGCGTGCGGGGGGCGCGGCCAGACGCTGCCGCACGCGGTGCACACGATCCGCAAGCTGTCGCACCGGCGGCAGCAGCGCGCGGACGAGGCGAGCTGGAAGGCGGCGGACCAGACCGAGGAGGAGTACCAGAAGAGCAAGACGGTGCACGTGCACGTGCTGGGCCACGCCACGCACGAGGCGCTCGACCGGCTCAAGTGGCACCTGCAGAACCCGGTGCTGCACCAGCACGCGCGCGCCGCCTGGAAGCGCCTCTCGGGGCACGACGACGCGGGCAGCGCCCTGGACGCGTACCACGCCTCCTACAACGACCCGGGCGAGTGGATGCTGACGCGCATCGGCTCGCTGTCGGACTGGCGCGCCTTCCGCTGGCTGGCCGAGCGGGACGAGGAGTTCGAGAAGCGGCCCTACTTTGGCGACTGGGCGCGCCGCCAGCTGGACACCACGGAGGGCGTCGGCGAGTGGCACAGCCGCAAGCTGCAGGCGCTGGGGCCCGAGATGAGCGCGCACCGCGAGCTGCTCGCGCTGGACGACCCCGGCGCGCAGCAGGCGTGGCTGGCGAGCGAGCCGACCAGCGACATCGACGAGCTGTTCGACGCCGACAGCGGCCTCGACCCGGACGCGGCCGGCGCGCTGCCGCGTGCCGCCTACCTGCGGCGCCTGATGGCCTTCCCGCTGCCGCTGCCGGACGTGCCCAACGTGTACCAGCAGCAGCAGTCGGCCGCGTCGCACCAGGCGAACATCAACTCGCAGAAGCCGCACCCGAGCGCCATCCTGCCGCTCTTCCAGCTGCTCACCGAGACCGACTGCTACACGAGCACGCCGCGCAACCCACTGTGCCTGCCGCACGTACCCGCCTCGTGGAGCATCAAGACGGCGCCGCACGTCACGTGGCCGCCCAACGCCACGGCCAACGACGGCTTCTGCGCGCCCACCTTCAAGCTCGTGCCGCGCTGCTTCACCTGCTGGCAGAGCTGGATCAACTGGCGCTGGCTGTACAACGCGCTGCAGCTGCCGCGGCTGATCCTCTCCGCCATACCGGTGTTCACCGACACGATGTACCAGCTCGCGCAGACGTACCCCTTCCTGCGCTGGCTGTTCCAGCTGCCCTTCGCGCTGCCGCTCGGCCACAAGCCCACCGTGCTCGACTGGATCTGCGTCGCCATCTACGTGCCCTACGCGCTCGCCTTCACCTACCTGGTGTTCCTGGTGCTCGCGCTGCTGTACCCGGTGGTGCTCGTGGCGATCATGGCCTTCAACGAGGGCTGGGTGCTGGACAAGTCCTGGGTGGAGGCCAACACCGCCTACTACCAGGCGATGCAGGCGCGCGAGATCCTCGCGATCCAGATGGCCATGAAGGACTCGCCCGCGAACCCCTCGCCGTACATGCCCGGCAACTACCGCGGCGACCCCAACTACCTGTGGCACGGGCCGGGCGGCATGACGCCCGCGCACGTGTTCGCCTACGGCGGCGACAAGAACATGATCTTCAGCAACAACGCCGCGCCGTACCAGCCCGGCGTGCTCGGGCGCACCTTCAATGGGCCCTACAACCCCACCATGCACGCCAACCCGGCCGTCTACATGCAGCGCCGCTCGCCGTACGCGTACGACCCGGCGGGCGGCGCGCCCACCTACGCCGGCTTCCCGAGCACCGCGGTGCCCGGCGTGAAGGACGCCGGCGCGGACGTGCCGGGCGCTGATGCTGCGGCTGCGGACGCTGCGCCGGACGCGGCCACCGAGGCACTCGAGCACCTGCGCCTCGCGCACGAGCGCACCGCGCGGCACGGCGTGCGCCAGCGCGAGTACCACGAGTGGCTGGCGCAGGCGCCCCGGCCGCTGGGGCCCGACGAGCTGCAGCGCGCGCGGTCCGCCTACGCGGCGGACCTGGCCACCATCGACGCCGAGTACGACCAGGCGGTCGCGCAGCTCGAGGCGGAGCGCCTCGCGCGCGAGGCGCGGGCGCGCGAGGCGGCGGTCGCGGAGACGCACCGCCAGCAGCTGCTGGACCTGCGCGCGGCGCTCACGAGCGCCTTCCTCGAGGTGGGCATCCCGCGCCTGGAGGCGACCGCCGCCGAGCGGCACGGCCCGGAGCGCGGCAGCATCGTGCGCCACCTCTGGGAGTGGTTCTGCGACGACCGCGTCGACGTGCCCACGCTGGCGCGCTTCGAGCGCTTCTACCACGTGCTGCTCATCCCGTTCCAGCACTCGTGGCTCTGGCAGCGCCAGTACCGCCACCACTACGGCGCGCGCAGCTTCTTTGCCGCGCCCTGGGCACACCCAGAACTCAACGCCGAGTATGTGCACCACTTTTTGCCGCCCCGGCGGGACGCGCGCCGCGAGGACCAGCTCATGGTGGCGCTGCCCGACGGCGGCAGCGGGTCGCCCGTGTGATAAACGAGAGTCTGCAAAAAAAGAGCGACACCCGATTTTTTTTCCCTTTCCGTTCGCAAGCGGAATCCCCCACCCCTCCTAGGCGTTCGTGACGCGCACGCGCAGTGCCACGGGCGCCAGTTCGGCGGTGAGGATCGCCCCGTCGGCGATGCTGCAGAACACCGCCGAGCAGATCGCCATCACCTCTGGGGTGCGCACGCCAATGTGCAGACCGTTGCGGTCGCGCACGCCCACCAAGTTGCCGCGGCACTGCTCCACGAGGGTGGCGTTGACGAGCGGGTTCAGCAGCGGGCGGAAGAGGTAGACGCGCCCAAAGTCGGGGAAGGCGAGCGACTCGCCCATGAGCGCCTTGGCAAGCAGCGCCGCGCGTATGGCCGTGTCCGGTCCGCCGCACTGGGCGCCGAGCAGTGGGGTGGCCGCCGTGTCCACAAGCACGGTCTGATCGGCCGCCACGGCGCGGCCGGGCGGCTCGACGCCCAGCAGGGCGAGCTGCGCCATAATGCCGGCATCGGCAGAGGGGGGAGGTTGTTGTTGTTGCTGCTGCTGATGCTGTTGGGCCCGTTTCGCCGCGATGATGGCGCGCTGCACAAACTCGCGCGCCCGGAGCACGTCGTGCAGGTAGATCTGCACCGTGTCCCACTCGGCAGGGAGCGGTGCGTCGAGGGCACCGATCGGTTCGCCGGCGCGCGGTGGGCGGTTCGCGTGTATCGGTACCTGTTCCACAAGCTGCGCCGCGAGGTGCGTTCGGGTCGCGTCTTCCGTCATCGTGGTCCACGTCCTCAGGAAACGCGGGTCGCCGAGGACAGCGTCGAGCGCGTCGAACGCCGGCTGCAGTTCCGGCGCCGCGCGTAACACCGCGTCCCAGTTTGCGTGCAGAAACGCGAGTGGATGTCCGACCGGCACGCAGCCGATTGCAAACGGCGAGGCACGTTGGCGCTTGGGCGCGGCCATTTTTTTCTTTCTTCCGAGCGACACTGACGGACCCGGGGGGGGGGCGTGGCCCGGACGGCGGCCTCGGTGTTTGGTTAAAACCGGGCAAGGTGGGAAAAAAAGGTCCTCCCGACGCGCCGCGCCCCCCGAACGCCGCCGCCGACACCGGCTTCGTCCGTTTCAGTCGGCGCGCGCGTGTGTGCGTACACACCCCCACCCCATTCACACACACACACACACCCCACGGCGATGGCCCAGGCGGAACCGCTCGCGGGTGCCATCTCGTATGAACGCTGCGCGGTGTGCAGCGTGATGGGCGCCGACCTGCCGGTGCCCAAGCACGCGCAGCGCTTCGCGTGCTGCAAGCCGTGCCTGGCCAAGGCGATCAACCAGGGCCTGCCGACCAGCGCGGTCCCGATGCCGCAGCCGGTCGGCACCGACCTGTACGCGGTCTTCTACCGGTGCGCGCCGCTCGACCCGGAGCACCTGGTGGACGCGGCGCTGTGGGTCGCGATGGACGGGCGCGCGGACGCGGCCGGGCGCGTGGCGCCGCTGCACGCCGCCATGGTGGACTACAACCGCACGCGCGGCGGCCCCTACTCGCACCTGCCGCTGCCACTGGACCCGACGCTGTACAACGTGCACGCGACCTACGCGCGTCACTACGCCACGCTCGCGCTCCGCGACATCAACGAGGCCAAGGGCGCCGCGGCGACCGAGGAGAGCGTGCTGCAGGGGGTGCGCGCGGCGCGCACCACCGGCGGCGAGAGCGACGCCCGCGCGCACGCGCTCGCGCTGTGGCTCACCTACGGCGTCTTCTGGCGGCACTATCTGCACGAGTACGACTGGCACATGTGGTGCGCGCTGAGCGCGGCGGACGTGGCCCGGGTGGCCCAGAGCCGCCCCTGCGACCCGCCGCCGCCGCAGCCCACCACGCGCGCGATGGTCACCGCGGACACCTTCGCGGCGCTCCGCCGGCTGCAGGTGGCCGTGAAGGCCGCCGTCGACATGCTCTTCAACCAGATGCGCTTCTCCAAGGACATGATCCAGGCGTACCTCGTCGAGGGCCTCTTTGCGGACGTGGCGCCGGCCGCCTTTGACACGCGCCCCGAGGACGCGCCCGAGTCGGCGCTCGAGGCCGACACGGTCCTGGAGGTCAAGGAGGCGCGCGGCCTGCTCCAGCTGGCGCAGGCCGGCGGCGGCGGCGAGGCGGCCGCCGAGCAGCGCTTCATCGCGTCGGTGGCCGACTCGCACGCCAGCATCCTCTCGTGGGCGCGCGCCCGCTTCGACCGCACCGTGAACCGCGTGAAGGGCTTCACGTCGCGCATCGGCTACGACGTGGTCACGCTCGCCGACCGGCTGTACCAGCTGGCCATCGCCAACAAGTGCCAGAACGGGGCCACGGCGCGCGCCTACGGGCTCGTGGTGTCGCCGCTCAACACCAGCGCGTACCTCGCGGACAGCGCGCCCAAGGACAAGTGGTTCGCGAACCAGTACGGCGACGCCTTCGAGCGGGCCGCCGCGGGGCTCGACGTGGCGCTGTGGCGCAAGGATTGGCAGGAGACGGTGGCGGCCGGCGCGCAGCTGGCGCGGCGCGTCGCGGAACGCAACGTGCAGATCCGCGACTACACCTGCGTCAACAGCAAGACCGCCGCGCTGCAGCCCGCCCGCTGGCAGCAGCTGCCCGCGGACATTGCCGCGCAGGTCGTGGCCATGGGGCGTTACATGTACATGACCGACCAGAGCAGCGGCGTCAAGGCGGACGCGCGGCGCAAGCGCGTCAAGGACGACATCGTGTTCCTCGTCAAGGAGCTCAGCCGCAAGGTGGGCACGGACGACATGGCGGTGCTGTTGGGCGCCGCGGCACCCGTGCTGCCGCCCAGGGCGCCGGCGCTGCCCGCGGCGCCCAGCGCCCCGTCCGTGTAGACGACCGGCCGGCCGCCCCCCCCCACATACACACACGAAGAAGAGCGCGCGAGCCGCGCTCGGCGTTTTTTTTCACGTGCACACTTGCGTGTGTGTATTTTTTTTCCTTCACTCAGTGCGCCGTGTAGGCGCGCAAGAAATCGTAGCGCCGCCACTCGACCTCGGGCGGCTCGTACAGGCCCGGGTGCAGGACGGGCGAGAACTCGCCCACCCAGGTCCAGTAGGGCAAGTGGAGCTGCGCACGCAGCTCGTCGAGCCCGTGGCGCACGATCACGTCGTTGGCGTCCTTGCAGGGACAACTGCCGCGACAGAACGGCAGCCAGTGGAGCACGCGCCGCCAGCCCTGGCGGCGCAGCGTCTCGACCAGGCCCGCCTGCACCGGGATGGTGTGGTCGCGGTCGCCGGCGACCACGATGGTGGGCTGCGGCTCCAGGTGCTTGAGGTGCTCAAAGCCCGCGTAGCGCTGCAGACCGAGCGTGGCGAACGACACGGCGTACCGGCTGCAGGCGGCCACTGCGAGCGCCTTCTCGGGGCCCTCCGAGAGGTACACGAAGGGCCAGTGCTCCACGCGGCCCGGCTGCGCCAAAAAGTAGTGCGCGTCGTGCTTGAGCGAGCCCATCGTGAGCTTCACCTTGTTCTTGGTGTGGCCAAAGTTGGGCAGCGCCAGCTTGCTGAGGTGCGCGTCGCCGTTGGTGCGCCCCAGGTAGATGCGCTGCAGCGCGCCGGTGCTGCCGCTCTTGCCGACGCAGAACACCAGCAGGCAGGGGTGCGCGTCCGTGTGCCGCCGGTGGCCGTCCTCGCCCACCAGCCGGTAGGGCATGTGCGCCACGAAGCGCAGGAAGGGACTGGCCTCAAGCACCTCGCGGCTGAGCATGTCCAGACCACGACAGATGCGCAGGTAGCTCGCGCCGTCGCCCGTGATCGACAGGCTGGTGCCCCACAGGCGCGCGATCTCTTCCGCATCGCGCTCCGTATTGGGCGCTGCGGGCGCCGCCGCCGCCGGGCGCCGCCGGC
>DAIDIF010000121.1 GCA_027451805.1 Acidobacteriota bacterium | reverse complement strand
CGGTGGCGCCGCCGGCGGCGGCGCCGAAGCCCGGGGCGCGTGCGGCGCAGGGCGAGGCGGCGAAAGCGCCGGCGAGGCGGAAGGAAGCCCCGGGCAAGCCGGCAGCCGCACCCAAAGCCAACCTCCCCGCAGCGGCCAAGCCGGCCAAGCCGGCGGTCAAGCGCGCGCCGGCGCGGCCGGAGGGCAAAGCCGGCAAGCCGGCCGCCAAAGCGACCAAGTCCGCCGGCAGGAAGCGCCGCTGAGCACGGCGCGCCGCTGGGCGGTGTGGGGCGGCCGCGCGGGGGCGCGGTGAGTTCGGCGCGCCCCTATAATTGAGTCTCGGGCGCCGCGGCGCCTGCCCGATTCATGGATCCTTTCGTCCACCTGCACGTTCACTCCGACTACTCCCTGCTGGACGGCGCTTGCGATGTCAGCAAGCTGGCCGGGCTGGTGAGCCGGCAAGGGATGTCGGCGGTGGCGCTCACCGACCACGGCAACCTGTTCGGCGCCTGCAACTTTCACGCTGCGGCACGCAAGGCGGGGATCAAGCCGATCCTGGGCTGCGAGCTGTACATCTGCAAAAATGCCGACCACCGCGCGCCGCCGGAGGGGGACAGCTACAACCACCTGATCGTGCTGTGCCAGAACGAGACCGGCTACCGCAACCTGAGCCAGATCGTGTCGGAGGCCAGCCTGCACGGGTTCTACTACAAGCCACGCATCAGCAAGGCGTTTCTGGCGAGCCATAGCGCGGGGCTGATCGGGCTCTCGGCCTGCCTCAAAGGCGAAGTGCAGGAGTGGCTGATGCAGTCCGAGCCGGAGGCGGCGAAGCGGGCGGCGGGCGAGTACAGCGAGATCTTCGGTCCGGGCAACTTCTATCTGGAGATTCAGGACCAGGGGCTGGAGCAGGAGCACCGCATCCGCGACGGGCTGCTGGCGTTGAGCGCCGCCAGCGGGCTGGGGCTGGTGGCCACCAACGACTGCCACTACCTGGATGCGGGCGATGCCCGCATGCACGACGTGCTGCTGTGCATCCAGACGGGCAAGCGGGTGAACGACGCGCAGCGGCTGCGCTTCGGCAGCGACCAGTTTTTCCTGAAGTCGGGCGAGGAGATGCTGCGCGTGTTTCACGGAGTGGAGCACGCGGTGCGGCGCACCGCCGAGGTCGCCGAGCGCTGCGACTTTCACCTGCGGGAGGTGGAGGACCGCTTTCCCCAGTTCGCCGTGCCCGAGGGGTACAGCCTGGACACCTATTTCGAGCACGTGACGCGGGCGGGCATGGCGGGGCGCGAAGGCTGGATCGAAACCCGCCGCCGCATGGGCAAGACGCGCTATCCGCGCGCCGCCTACCAGGAGCGGCTGGATCGGGAGATCGCCACCATCCGCAGCATGCGGTACGCGGGCTACTTCCTGATCGTGTGGGACTTCATCCGCTACGCCAAGGATCGGGGCATTCCGGTGGGCCCGGGCCGCGGCTCCGCCGCCGGCAGCCTGGTCTCCTACGCGCTCGGCATCACCGATCTGGACCCGCTGGAAAACGAGCTGCTGTTCGAGCGCTTCCTCAACCCGGAGCGGATCTCGATGCCCGACATCGACATTGACTTCTGCATGCACCGCCGCGGCGAAGTCATTGACTACGTCACCCGCAAGTACGGGCGCGAGAACGTCTCGCAGATCATCACCTTCGGCACGATGGCGGCGAAGGCGGCGATCAAGGACGTGGGCCGCGCGCTGGATCTGCCCTACGGCGAGGTGGACCGCATCGCCAAGCTGGTGCCCAACCAGTTGAACATCACGCTGGCTCAGGCGCTGGAGCAGTCGCCGCCGCTGCGGCAGTTGGTGGACAGCGACGCGCGCGTGGCCGAGGTGCTGGAGGTGGCGCAAAAGGTGGAGGGGCTGTGCCGCCATGCCGGGGTGCACGCCGCCGGGGTGGTGATCGCGCCCCGGCCGCTGACCGAGCTGGTGCCGCTGTTCAAGACCAACCGCGACGAAATCGTGACCCAGTTCGACATGACCGGGCTGGAGAAGCTGGGCCTGCTGAAGATGGACTTCCTGGGGCTGACCACGCTCACCATCCTGCAGGAGGCGGTGGGCATGATCGGGCGCAACCAGGGGACGGCGCTCGATCTGGCGCGGCTGCCGGAGGAGGACGAGGCCACCTTCGAGCTGTTCTGCAAGGGCCAGACGATGGGGGTGTTCCAGTTCGAGTCGGCGGGGATGCGGGACATTCTGCGCCGCTACCGGCCCAGCCGGCTGAGCGACCTGACCGCGCTCAACGCGCTCTACCGCCCGGGGCCGATTCAGGGCGGGATGATCGACGATTTCATCGACCGCAAGCTGGGGCGGAAGCCGATCGCCTACGAGCTGCCGCAGCTGGAGCCGATTCTGGCGGAGACCTACGGGGTGTTCCTATACCAGGAGCAGGTGATGCAGGCGGCGCACGCGCTGGCCGGCTACAGCCTGGGGCAGGCCGACGTGCTGCGCAAGGCGATGGGCAAGAAGCAGGCGGCGGAGATGGAGCGCCAGCGGGCGCAGTTTCTCGCCGGGGCGCGCAAGCGCGGGCTACCGGGCGAGGGCGCGGCGCACGTCTTCGACCTGATGGCGCAGTTTGCCGGCTACGGCTTCAACAAGAGCCATGCCGCCGCCTACGCCTGGGTGGCGTACCAGACCGCCTATCTGAAGGCGCATTATCCGGTGGAGTTCATGGCGGCGGTGCTGAGCGCCAGCGTGGCCTCCACCGACGCGATGGTGAAGTACATCAAGGAGTGCCGGGAGATGAAGCTGCGGGTGGAGGCGCCCGACGTCAACGTGAGCGGGGCCGGCTTCACCCCCCATGGCGGCCGCATCCGCTTTGGCCTGAACGCGGTGAAGAACGTGGGGGAGAGCTCGGTGGAGGCGATCCTGGCGGCGCGCGCGGAGCGGCCCTTCGCCGGGCTGCACGATGTGTGCGAGCGCACCGCGGGCAAGGCGATGAACAAGCGGGTGCTGGAATCGCTGGTGAAAGCGGGCGCGCTGGACGCCTTCGGGACCCGGGCCGGCCTGTTCGCGCAGATCGAGAGCGCGCTGGAGGCAGCGCAAAAGGCGGAGCGGGCGCGCGCCAGCGGCCAGCACGGCCTGTTTCTCGCCTTCGACGAGCCGGCGGCGGCGGCCGCGCCGGCGGCGCGGGCGGCGGCGCCGGAGTGGGAGGAGGACGCGCGCTTGGCGGGGGAGAAGGAAGTGCTGGGCTACTACGTCAGCGGCCATCCGCTGGAGCGTTTCGCCGAGCATTGCGCCGACCTGGGGGTGGTGGCGCTGGAGGCGGCCCATACCGCCGGCCACGGTGGGCGCGGGGGGCGCAACGGGGGAGAGTTCCGCGTCGCCGGCATCGTATCGCAGGTGCAGGTGCGGCGCAACAAGCGCGGCGAGGCGTGGGCCACGGCGGTGCTCGAGGACCAGAGCGGGCGGCGGGAGCTGTTGTGCTTTGCGGAAGCCTACGCCCGGCTGGAGGCGCAGTTGCGGCTCACCCAGCCGGTGTTGGCGCAGGTGCGGCTGATGGAGGAGGACGGCGAGGGGGCGGAGTGCAAGCTGCAGGTGGTGGACATCCGCGACCTGGCGGGCGCGGCGGTGACGCCGCCGCTGGGGCTGCGGCTGCGGCTGGCGCTGGACCAGCTCTCGCCCGAAGCCATCACGGAATTGGCGGCGGTTCTGCGGCCGGCCTCGGGTCCGGCCAAGGTGCATGTGCACGCGGTCTCGGCGGCGGACCGATTTGAGCAGATTGTGGAGCTGGAGGGGAGCGTTGCCGGAACGGTGAGCTTCCGGAGGCGGCTGGAAAAGATTTGCGGTTTGGGTTCGGTGCAGGTGATCCAAAATAGCGAGTAGGGTATGCAGGATGCGATTCCTCCCGCCGCGGCCGTAGCGCCCGAGATTCCGGACGCCGAAGGCGCCGCCTGGCAGCATGTGCTGCTGGCGCGGCATGCGCAGCGGCCCAACCTGCTGGATTGGCTGGCGCTGCTGGTCACCGACTTCGCCGAGCTGCACGGCGACCGGCGCTTCGGCGACGACCCGGCGATGGTGGCGGGCCTGGCGCGCTTCCGCGGGCGCGAGGTGCTGGTGGTGGGGCAGCAGAAGGGGCGCGAGATCAAGGACAAGCTGCGTCGCAACTTCGGCATGGCGCAGCCGGAGGGGTACCGCAAGGCGATGCGGCTGATGCGCCTGGCGGAGAAGTTCCGCCGCCCCATCCTGACCTTCATCGACACCAATGGCGCCTATCCCGGCATCGAAGCCGAAGCCCGCGGCCAGGCCGAAGCCATCGCCTTCAATCTGCGCGAGATGAGCCGGCTGCGCGTGCCGGTGATCGCCACCGTGACCGGGGAGGGCGGCAGCGGCGGCGCGCTGGCGATTGCGGTGGGCAACCGCGTGCTGATGATGGAAAACGCGGTGTATTCGGTGATTACGCCCGAGGGCTGCGCGGCCATCACCTGGCGCGACCCGAGCATGAAGGCGCGGGCGGCCACCGCGCTCAAGCCCACCGCCGGGGAGATGCTGAGCCTGGGGCTGATTGACGAGGTGGTGCCCGAGCCCGAGGGCGGCGCGCACTGCGCCCCCGCCGCCGCCGCGGCCAGCCTGAGCGCGGCGTTGGAGCGGCATCTGGAGGAGCTGGGGCGCATGAGCGGCGACGCCTTGGTGCAGGACCGGTATGAGCGATTCCGGCGCATGGGTTCCGGGTTCGGCAGCTAGAGCGGCAACCGGGAGAGGCGCGGAGCGTCCGCGGGCGTCGGTGGCCGGGGATCGAAGCGCGGCTCCAGCCCGACCAGCGGGAGGGCGGCTCCGGAGAGAGGTGGCCGAGCCACTTTCGGCGCTTAGGGCGGGCCGGGCGCGCCGCCGCGGGCGACTGGCGCTGCCGGCTTCGCCGCGGCGGCCGCATGCGCGCTGGGGCGCGGGCGACGGCGCCTGCCTGGTGACCGCCGATCCGGCGTTGGTCGAAGCGGTGCGCGGGCTGGTGGGCGGGCTGGAACTGGCGGGCCTGTGGACCACGCCGTCGCTGCGCCAGGCGCGGCTTTGGCTCGACGCTCACGGCGGCTGCCCGATTCTGCTGGTGGACGCGGCGGAGGGGTTGTGGCTGGCGCGGCCGCAGGATGCCGGCGGGGGCGCGGCCGCCTTTTTTTCAGGCCGCGCCACCCCGGAGCGCCTGCGATCTGGGGCCCCAGGAATTCGCCGGGCTGTGGCGGAGCTTCGATCCCCGGCAACGGACGCCATCTGGCACTCACGGCGTCCCCCAGCTGGGGTTTACGGCGGATCGCAGTGCCTGCGGCGGCCCTTCACGGCGGGAGAGGTTGCGGCCGCAGCCCGTAAAATCTTCCACCTCTACGAAGAAACGATTGCGGCGTAGGGCGGAGTTTTGCCGCAAAGGGCGGCTAAGCGCTGCGTTTTCGCGCCCCGGCGCTTTGGCACGGCGGTTGCTACCCAGGAAGTAGACGAAGTGGCGCAACCTGGAAAGGGGCTCGGACTGCAAGCAAAGTCCGGGCCCTTTTTC
>DAIDIF010000120.1 GCA_027451805.1 Acidobacteriota bacterium | reverse complement strand
AGGACGCCTCCGGCCGGGCCGCTGCCCGAACCGGTCCCGCCCGCCGCCGTGCCGCCGGCCGCGGTGCTCCCCGCCGGCCCGACCGCGGGCGCGACGGCGCTGCTCGTGATCCCGGGGGCGTTCGTGCCCGCGGGGGTGCTGCTCTTGTGGCTCGTCAAGGTGTTGCCTCCAACGTGGGTGCTGCGCCTGTGCTGCGTGGCCGCCGGGACCTGTTCCCTGCGTCCAAGAAGCTTTCATGGGCATCGTCCCCGAAAAACCTGACAAGGCCTCCGTCGATTCTTTGCAAACCCGCGGAACGAAAGGGAGTTCCCGCCTGGAGTTCGGGCAATGGCGCTTCACGCGTCGCAGCCGCGGCGGCGGGGCATGAGGCCCCGCCCTTCTATGAGGGCCCGTTGTCACGTCCGCGGTTCGATTCGTCGCCGATGTTCTTACCCTTTGCTCTGGCGCTACCTCCTCGCAGCGGGCTCTGCGACGGCTGGCCTTTCGAAGCGCGCGGCGCCTTGCGCCGCTACCACCTTCTATCCGTGCCCGGCAGTTGCCGGCTCACCCAATGCTGCAGTCGCATCTTCCTGGGGGAATGGTCGCGAGAAACCGGGGTCTCGAGCACGTGAGAACCGACAGCTCACCGCCGCCCTCTTCGCCACCCGCGAAGCCAACGTCAAACAACTCCTCGCCAAGGCCGCCCGAGATTTGCTCCGGCCGTGCGACAACTTTCGGAAGTCGGAAGTCGTAGATCAGCCCGCGCGCTCCGGGAATCGGCGCCGGCCGAGCTCGCCCAGTCCGGACACCGCCACGCACACCAGGCCGCCCACCACGAACGGCGCGCGCCCCCCGGCGAGATCCGCGAGTTGGCCCACCAGCGGCCCGCCCAGGAGCGCGGTGCCACCGAGGAGCGCGGTCTGGAGCGCGAGCACCCGGCCGTGCATGTCGCGGCGGGTGTCCACCTGGGCGATCGAGGTGGACGCGGTCATGTACACGATCGACGCCGCGCCCAGAAAGAAGGCCACCGCGATGGACGCGGGCACCGAGGGCATGCAGGCCAGCACCACCAGGCTCACCCCGAGCGCGAGCGCCCCCCCGATGACGTGGCGCAGCTCCACCAGCTTGCGGTGCGCTATCGCCAGCGTACCCGCCACCGCGCCCGCGCTCTGGGTGGCGTAGATGGCGGCGAAGGCGGCGTCGGTGCTGTGCAGGGACCGGGTGACGAACAGGGGCAGCGCCACCCGCACGTTGAACGAGAAGAGCCCCACCAGGGCGAACATCGCGTAGCTGATCCAGAGCTTGGGTACCGAGGCCACGTACGCGAGGCCCTCGCGCACCTCGCGTGCGGTGTGCGGGCGCGGCGGCTGCCGGTGGAGCTCGCCCTCGCGCATCGAGATCAGGCAACCGATGACCGCGAGGTACGTGACCGCGTCCACGCTGAAGCACCAGCCGAAGCCCAGGGTGGCCACCAGCACGCCCGCGAGCGCCGGCCCCGCCACCTGGGAGAGGGCCACCAGGGTGCTGTAGAGCACCACCGCATTGGGGAGGTCGTCCCGGGAGACCATCTCCGGGACGAAGGAGCGGCGGAGCGGATTGTCGAAGGCCAGAAGCACCCCGCCGGCCAGGGAGATCACGTAGAGCAGCACCAGCGAAGGGTGCGGCGAGAACGCGAGCGCCGCCAGGCCCACGGATTGCGCCATCTCCAAGCTCTGAGTCAGCAGGAGCGCACGCCGCTTGTCGGTGCGATCCGCCACCACGCCGGCCCAGGCCGCGAGCACCACCAGCGGGCCGAACTGGCAGGCCGCGAGCGCGCCCACCGAGAGCCCGCTGTGCCCCAGCCTCAGGGCGAACAGGAGCACCGCCAGGTTGGTGAGCTGGTTCCCGGTGTTCGAGATCAGCTGCCCTACAAAAAAGAGGCGGAAGTTGCGGGTGGCCAGCGCCTGAAAGGTCCTGGCCAGAGCCGAGCCGACCCGGCTGCCTGCGCCGGCCGAGGCGGAGGAGGTGGGGGAGAGCACGTCGGCTACGACTCCGACGGCTCGGCATCGGCGATCCGCTCCAGCAGCTCGATGGCCTTCTCCAGGGCCGCGCGCTCGGACGGCGTGACCACCCGCTCGATGGCACGCGCAAGCCATGCGTCGCGCGAGGCCACCGCCGACTCGAAGAGGCGGTTCCCGGCCGCCGTGACGCTGAGCACGCCCTTGCGGCCATCGCTGGGATCCACCGCCGTGCGCACCAGGCGGTGACGCTTCAGGCCCGAGAGGGTCTGGGCCATCGCCTGGTGGGTGACGTGCTCGGCCGCAGCAAGCGCGGAGGCGGTGGTGGGCCCGTCGTTGCGCAGCCGCTTGAGCACGGCCACCTGGGCGATGGGGAGCGGCACGTCGCCGTCCCAGGCCGCCTCGCGCACCCGGCTGCGCAGACGCTTGATCGCCACCGCAAGCCTGACGCCGAGTGGATCAGCCGAAGGTCGGGCGCGCTTGTCCATGGTGGGCGGAGTCTAAACTGGGCAAGATACTTGCGCAACCCGCTTGCGCAGTGCAGACTTGGCTCATGACCCGAGACGCGGACCACGCTGCGCTGCTGGTGATGGATGTCCAACCGGGGATCATCGAGCGGATGCCAGATCCCGCCGACTACGTGGCGCGCGTCACGGCGGCGGTGAAGGCCGCGCGGGCCTGCCGGGTGCCGGTGATCCACGTCGTGGTCGGCTTTCGACCGGGCATGCCCGAGGTGAGCACCCGGAACCAGAGCTTCGGCGCCCTCAAGCCGCACGCGCCGCCCGCGCTCACCGACCCCAGGCCCGCCATCGCTCCAGAGGGCGCGGAGGTGGTGGTCACCAAGCGTCGGGTGAGCGCCTTCGCCGGGAGTGATCTAGAAGTGGTGCTCCGCGGCGCGGAGATCGACCACATGGTGCTCTGC
>DAIDIF010000119.1 GCA_027451805.1 Acidobacteriota bacterium | reverse complement strand
GGCGGCGGCCAGCGCCAACAGGCAGCCGAGAAAAAACGCCTCCCGCACGAACTCGATGCCCCCGCCGCTGTGCCGCCAGCTCCAATAGAAGGCCGCCGCCGTCCCGGCTTCGAGCAGCGGGTCGCGCCAGCCGATGGCGGCGCCGCAGGCGCGGCACCGGCCCCGCAGCAGCACGAACGACACCAGCGGCAGGTTCTCCCAGGCGGCTAGGCCATGGCCGCACGCCACGCAGCGCGAGCCCGGCCGCACCAGCGAAAGCCCGCGCGGCAGGCGATAGGCGCAGACCGCGAGAAAGCTGCCCGCCAGCAACCCGCACAGCACGATGAGTGCGGCGCTCATCGCGGTCGCGGCGTAGCCGCGGCGGCCGCCGCGCGGCAGGAGTAAATGACGTCCAGGCGGGGGAAGTAGTGGGTCAGGTAGAGGGCGCCGAAGCGGATGATGTACCCCGGCACCGGCCCGTGCCCGTTGGGCGGTACGTCGCCGTAGTCGGAGTCCAGCAGGCGCACGTGGCCCATGCCCGCCGTGACTTCGCCGAACGGCGCAAAGCCCAGGTGGTCGAGCCGGCGGTTATCGCCCAGGTTGACGAATACTTCCGTGGTGCGCGTGTTCTTGCCCGAGGTCGCGAAGCTGATGCGCCCTTCGGTGTTGCTTTGGCGCACCGAATCGTCGGGAATGGCGCGGTGCAGCCACCGCGCTGTCGCCTGCGGATCGGGGCTGAGACCCCACTGCGCCACGAACCCGGAAATGACCCGGTAGAAGGCGTTGCCGTCGTAATAGTGCAGCGCCACCAGGTGCAGGAAGCGCCGCGCGCCGCGCGGCGCCCAGGCGGGGTGGACGGTGATGGTGAAGCCGCCCGCGGTGGTGCGGCAGGCGACCTCCACGCGCGCGGCGGGTGGCGGAGCGGCCTTGGCCGGCGCCGGTGTTTGCGCGCCGAGTCCGGGCGCGAGGGCGGCGAGCAGGGCGCAGGCGGCGAGAAGCTTCATGCGGCTTGGGCCACGCCGGCGAGGCGGTAGGCGGTCAACGTGGCGTCGGCGATGGCCCCGAGCGCGTGCCGCCGCTCGACACCGCGGCGGGCGGCGGCGGCCAGGCGCGCGCCCAGCGCGGCATCGTCCAGCAGGCGGCGGCAGGCGGCGGCCAAGGCCGCGGGATCGCCAGGCGGAGCCAGCAAACCGGTGACTTCGGATTCAATCAACTCGGGGATGCCGCCGGCGGCGGAGGCCACCACCGGCCGCCCGAGCGCCATCGCCAGCAACGCGGCGGAGCCCAGTCCCTCGGCGCGGCTGGGCATCACGAAGAGGTCGCCGGCGGCGATCCATTCCGGCGGCCCCGCGGGGAGATGCGCGACGAAGCGCACCCGGCCCTCCACCCCCGACGCCCGCGCCTGGCGGCGCAGCGCCTCCGCCAGCGGCCCCGCGCCGGAGAGCAGCAGGCGGCAGGCCGGCGGCAGCAGGGCGAAGGCGGCGATGAGATCGGCAATGCCCTTCTCGGCGCTGAAGGCGCCGACGCACACCAGGCAGGGCGCGCTCTCCGGGATGTCGGCAAGCGCCCGCAGCCGGCGGCGGGCGGCAGCCGCCTCCGGCAGTGCGGCCAGATCCACCGCGTCCGGCACCACCGCGATCCGGCCGCGCGCCAGGCCGGTGGCGGCCACCTGCGCGGCGACATGCGCCGATACCGCGATGGCGAGGTCGAGCCGGCGGTACTTCCAGCGCGAAGCCAGGCCGCGGATGGGATAGGCCACGCGGCGGCTGAGCACGCGCCGCGTGGCCGCCAAGCCGGCGCCCCCGCGCGCCAGGCCGGTGGCGGCCAGCATCCAGGTGTGGCCGCGGCCGTCGTGGGCATGCGCGATGTCGCAGCGGCGCACCTGCCGCCAGGCGGCGGCGCCGGGCGCGAGCACGGTGAAGCCGGCGGCGCGCAACCCCTCCGCCACCGCGCCCGGCCGTGCCACCAGCCACTGCTCGCAGCCGCGGGCGCGCAACTCCCCCGCCAGCAGCAGCAACTGCTGCTGGCCGCCGCGCCAGACCGTGCTGCTGTCCAGATGGGCGATGCGCGGGGCAAAAGCCATTTAAGCTAATCCTGTGAAAATCACCGCGCGCGTCAACACGTTCAACGAGGAGGATAACATCGCCGCTGCGCTGGAGTCGGTGCGGTGGGCGGATGAGATCCTGGTGGTGGATTCCGATTCGGCCGACCGCACGGTGGAGATTGCCCGGCGTTACACCGACCGTGTCATCCAGCATCCCTTCGCCAGTCACGGCGCGCAGCACAACTACGCCGACAGCCTGTGCACCCACGACTGGGTACTGGCGCTGGACGCCGACGAACGGGTCACGCCCGAGCTGGCGGCGGAGATCCAGCGGGTGCGGGCCCAAGGCACCGCGCAGGACGGATTTCGCATGGCGCGGCGGGCGTGGTACCTGGGACGGTGGATTCGGCACTCGGGCTGGTATCCGGACTGGCAGACGCGGCTCTACCGCCGCGCGGTGACGCGCTGGGATGGCGAGCCCCCCCACGAGGAGCCCAAAGTGGCGGGGAAGGTGGCCTACCTCAACGGCGACCTGCTGCACTTTACCCGCCGCAGCCTGCACGAGCACATCGAAGTGATGAACCGCTATACCGATCTGGCGGCCGCGGCGCGGTGGCGCGAGGGCCGCACGGTATCGGGGTGGCAGCTGGCGCTGACGCCGCCGGCGGTGTTCTTGCGCAGCTATGTGGGGAAGCAGGGCTTCCGGGACGGCTGGCAGGGGCTGGTGATCGCCTACCTGGCGGCGGCTTATGTCCATATCAAGCAGGCCAAGCTGATGGAGAAGGAGCGCGTCGGGCCCCCGCCCGGGAACTTTCCCGCGCCTCCGGCGTCTACAGATTCGTAGTAAATTGAAGCCTGAGGCACCCCTCCGGCATGAGCACGCAGGACACTACGGTCGGCCTTTCCGCCGTCATCGCCGCTCCGGCAGGCGAACGTGAGTTGGCGGCGGAGCTGCGGGCGGGATCGGTCGAGGCGTTCAACTACTTGATTGCCCTTTACCATCAGCCCCTGTTCCGCTTCGTGGCGCGGCTGTCGAGCCCGGAGGACGCCGACGATATCGTGCAGGAGGTGTTCCTGAAAGTGTTCCGCTCGGCGGCGGGGTTTGAAGGCAAGAGCAGCGTCAAGACTTGGCTCTACCAGATCGCGCTGCATGAAGCCAGCAACCACCGGCGCTGGTGGTATCGGCACAAGCGCCGGGAAACGTCGCTGGAAGAGCCCGATGCGCAGGGCGTGGATCTGGGCAGCCGGCTGCCGGCAACGGGCGAGACGCCGCTGGGACAGACGCTGCGGCATGAGCAGCAGCGGCAGTTGCAGGCGGCGCTGCGGCAGGTGCCGGAGCCCTTTCATGCGGTGCTGGTGCTGCGCGAGATCGAAGGCTTCCGCTACGACGAGATTGCCGAAATCGTGCAGGCGCGCATCGGCACGGTGAAATCACGGCTGCTGCGGGGGCGCGAGATGCTGCGCCAGGCCTGGCAGCGCGATCATGCGGAAGCGGCCGCTCCGGGATACAGGAGTATGGAACATGCTTAGCTTGCTGCACCCGCTCGCGCCCTCGCCGGCGCCGCCCGCCGGCGCTCCCCCGCCGGCGGAATGCCGCGGCATGGCCCCCTTGCTCTCCTCCTACCTGGATGGCGAGCTGGATCCGGCCTGCAGCCGCGCACTGCTGCGGCATGTGGAAGCGTGCCGGGAGTGCGCCCTGAAACTGGGACAGTACGGGCAATTGGGGCAGCAGATGCGGGCGCTGGCGCCGGCGGCGGCGGCGCCCGACCTGGGGCTGCGGCTGCGGGTGGCGGCGTCGCAATATTCGGTGCGCGGGCAACGCTGGCTGTACTGGCGGCTGCGGGTGTCGGAAGTGATTCGCGCGCTGGCGCTGCCGGCGGCGGTGGGCACGGCGGCGGCGCTGTGCCTGTTTTCCGCCTTGGCGGGCGGCTTCCGCGCCAAGACCGGGTATTATCCGTCGCGCCCGGACGTGGCGATCGGCGGCGATGCCATGCCGCCGCGGCTGATGAGCATGCCGGACTACAGCGTCGCCGGGCCGGTGCTGGTGCGGGCGCAGATTGACTCCACCGGCCATGTCTACGGCTACAGCGTGCTGGCGGGCCAAACCGACGCGCAGATCATCTCGCAGCTCAACAACCAGTTGCTGATGAGCGCGTTCCAGCCCGCGACCACCAACTTCGGCCAACCGACCACCGGCAGTGTGCTGGTGTCGTTCGGCTCGGCGCACGTGCGCGGTTGAGGTTGCTGCGCAAGCTGGTGCTGGGCGGGGCGGCGGCGGCGCTGGTGTGCGCCGCGGGAGCGCAAAGCACCGGTCCGATCCAGTCCACGGTCGAGGTGGATTCCAATGCCGCGCTGTTCGCCACCATGGCGGCGGTGGGCGCCAGCTGCGGTCTGGGACCCCAAACCGGCGCCCTGGCGCAGCAGTTGCGCAACCGGGTGGCGCTGCACCCGCCGCCGGTGCTGCCGGCGTTGCGCGCCTACTGCCAGACCCACGGGCGCCGCGACCCGGGCCGCAACCTGGCGCAGTACATCGAGTTGGCGCTGTTCTTGGGCAACCCGCCGGCGCTCTCGCTGACGCTGCCGGCGGTCGGGCTGCCGCCGGATGCGGCTTCGGTCTCCAGCGTCGTGCCGTTGCTGCAGCAGTTCTGGCAACAGGAGCACCTCGACCGCGACTGGGGCCAGGCGCAAAAGGTTTATCAGGCGGGGCTGGGCACGGATGCGGCGGCGGTGCGCGCCATGGTGACGCGGATCGACGCCTTGTTCCGCATTCCGCAAGAGTACGGCAGCAGCCGCTTCTTCATTTTTCCGGACGCGCTGGTGCCGCCGCTGGAAGCGGTGGCGCTGAACTACCAGCAGAACTATTACCTCGCCGTCAATCTCAACCTGGCGCCGCAGATGGGCCAGATCCGGCACACCTACCTGCAGTTCGTGCTGGCTCCGCTGATCTCCGCCTACCCGGCAGCGTACCGGCCGACGGCGGAGCGGATCCTGCCGCTGGTGCAGCGCGCGCCGGCGCTGCAGGCGCAGTTCAAACGCGACGCCAACCTGTTTTACACCGAATGCCTGGTGCGCGCGGTGGAGATCCAACTGCAGCCGGGCACCGCGGCGCAGAAGCAGGCGGCGGTGGACGCGGCCCTGGCCCAGGGCTTGGTGCTGACGCCGGCGTGGTACGACAACCTGACCCAGTACCGCCTGCAGAAGGCCAACTTCGCCGAGTTTTACCCGCAGGCGGCGTTCGGGCTGCGCCTGAGCGGACTGGTCGGGCAGGTGAAGCACATGCGGTTCGCGCCGGCGGCGGCGCCCTCCGCGGGCGCGATGGTGACGCCGGTGCGCGCGCCCAACCTGCTGGCGCTGGCGCAGGCGCGCTTTGACGCCCACGACCTGCAGGGCGCCGCGTCGCTGGCGCAGGCCGAGCTGCGCCAGCCCAACCCCGACCGCGCCAGCGCTTACTTCCAATTGGCGAAGGTGGCGGCGGCGCGCAACCAGGCGCCTGCGGCGGTGGCCGATTTTCAGCAGGCGCTGCGCCTGGCCCCGGCGGCGAACGTGCATGTCCGCACCTGGGCGAACCTCTATTTGGGTCGGATCTATGATGCGCAGCGCAACCGCAAGCAGGCGCTGGTGTACTACCGGGCGGCGCTGGCCGCCGCCGATAACTCGTTGGCCAAGAGTCTGGCGCAGGCCGGCATCAAGACGCCGTTTCTGCCGCCGGTTTCCAAGCATTAGCTAGCTGCTATAATTTTCTGGAGAATTTCGGATCCGATCCATGCGCAAATTCACACTCATTTCCCTGGTCGGGCTGGCGCTGGCCTGTGCTCCCGCCCTTCTGATCTCGCAAAACAGCAAGGCGCCCAAGCCCAAGAGCAAGGCGGAAAGCCAGGCGCTGCAGAAGCTGGACAAGATGGCGAAGGACCCCACCACCACGGGACCAGCGCTGGAGGCGGCGATCACCGCCTTCAATACCAGCTTTCCCACCAGCGAGTTCCTTTCCAACGTCTCCGCCTACGGCCTGCAGTTCTACCAGACGCCGCCGCACGTGAGCTACGAAAAGAGCCTGTTTTACGGCGAGCAGGCGATCAAGGCGGATCCGGACAACTTGTACGCGCTGACCACGCTCGGCGACATCATTCCCAACAACGCCACCAGCACCGACCTGGATTTCAGCCAGCGCCTCCAGGAAGCCACGAAGGATGACTTGCAGGCCATCCACGTGGCGACGACGGCCGGCAATATGATCAACGGCCATCTCTTCCCGCAGCAGGCCAAGAACACCGCCCAGGCGATCGCCTACAGCTCGCTGGCCCGCATCGCCAATCTGCAAAAGAACTACCCCGAGGTGGTGGCGAACTACCAGAAGGCGATTCCGCTCGATCCGCCCGAGGAGCAGGCGGTGGACAATTTCTACATGGCGAGGGCGCAAATCGCGATGAAGCAGTACACCCAGGCGCTGGCCTCGCTCGACGCCGCCTCCAAGGCGGCGCCCGACAACCCGCAGGTGCAGGCGGCGGTGGACTCCAACCGCA
Organism: Acidobacteriota bacterium; assembly: GCA_027451805.1. Classification (GTDB taxonomy): domain Bacteria; phylum Acidobacteriota; class Terriglobia; order Terriglobales; family SCQP01; genus SCQP01. The sequence continues at coordinate 4,359 of DAIDIF010000119.1, read as the reverse complement.
AGCTGATCGCCCAACTGCAGAAATCCGGCAACTGAGCCGGACACCGCCCGCATGCCCGCCGCGACGCCGCCCGAGCCCGCCGCGGAGCTCCAGCCGCGGCTGGGCTACGTGTTTCAGCGGCCGGAGTTGCTGCGCCGCGCGCTGACCCACAGCTCCTGGCGGCGGGCGCACGGCGGCGCGGGGGCGAACGAGGACAACGAGCGCCTGGAGTTCTTGGGCGACGCCGTGCTCGAGTTGCGGGTGAGCGAGCGCCTGCTGGCGGCGCACCCCGAGAGCGATGAAGGCCAGCTTACGCGCTGGCGCGCCTGGCTGGTGAGCGCGCGCCATCTGGCGCGGCTGGCGCAAGGCTTGGAGCTGGGGGCGGCACTGCGGCTGAGCGCGGCGGAAGCGGCCATCGGCGGGCGCGCCAAGCCGCGGCTGCTGGCCAACGCGCTGGAGGCGGTGATCGCGGCGATTCACCTCGACGGTGGCTATGCCGCCGCGGCGGCGTTCGTCGACCGGCTGCTGGAGGAGGCGCTGCGCCAGCTCGCGCCCGAGACCGTGCACGAGTTCGGGTTCAAGTCGGCGCTGCAGGAATGGGCGCACGCGACCGGCGCCGGACTGCCCAGCTATCGGCTGGTCGAGGCCTCGGGCCCGGAGCACGGCAAGCGCTTCACCGCCGAGGTCAGCATCGCCGGACGCTGCATCCACCGCGGTGCCGGCAAAACCAAGAAGGACGCCGAACAACAGGCCGCGGCGGCGGCGTTGCGCGATTTGGGGCGGCTGTGAGGCCCGCCCCGGCGGCTTTCTGCCGGGTTGGCGGCCGGCTGCCGTAAACTGTTGTTTCGCCATGTCCCATACCGCTGCCAAACCGCCCGTGCCGCCGGCACGGCCGGATCTCAAAGAGACCTTCCTGCGGGTGTGGATCCCGACCTTGGTGGTGGCGCTGTTCATCATCACGTTTGTGGCGCAGCCGTTCGATATTCCGTCGGCCTCGATGGAGAACACGCTGCTGATCGGCGATCACCTGCTGGCCGACCGCGTGCGGCTGTCGCCCCCGCCCAGCTACGCCGCCGCGCTGCTGCCCTACCACCGGCTGCAGCACGGCGACATCGTGGTGTTTCTGGCCACGCGCGACGATGTCTCCTTGGGGACCACGCCGGGCGAGCATATCGTCAAGCGCTTGATCGGGCTGCCGGGCGACCGCATCAAGCTGGTGCAGGGCGTGGTCTACCGCAACGGCCAGGCGCTGGTCGAACCCTACGTGATCCGCAACGGCAGCTACGATCCGGCGCGGGACAACTTTCCCAACGGTGGCCCGCTGATGGAGTCGGCGCCGGCGTGGCAGGCGGCACTGCCGGAGTATGTGCACAACGGCGAGCTCGTGGTGCCGCCGGGCCACTACTTCTGCATGGGCGACAACCGCGACGATTCGCTGGACTCGCGCTATTGGGGCTTTGTGCCGCGCGCCAACATCATCGGCCGGCCCAGCATCATCTACTGGTCTTATCGCAGCAGCGAGGCGGATTACGAAGAGCAAGGACTGGCGAACCGGTTGGGGGCGCTGGTCTCCACCCTTATTCACTTTCCCACCCGAACCCGCTGGTCGCGCACGCTGCACCTGCCGCGCTGAGGCGGAGCGGGAGCCGGCATGGCCATGACGCGGCGCCGCAAGATCGCGGTGAGCCTGGGCGCGGCAGCGCTGCTGGCGCTGCTGGCGCCGGCGTTCACGCTGCCTTGGGCGCACGCCGCCATCGTGCGCTCGCTGGAGGCCGGCCTGGGCCGCCGGGTGGAGACGGGGGCGGTCCACCTGCGGTTGCTGCCGGTGCCGGGCTTCGAGCTGGACAACGTCGAACTGGGTGACGACCCCGCCTTCGGGCTGGAGCCGATGGTGATGGCGCAGGAGGCGGTGGCCAACGTGCGCTGGCTGCCGCTGCTGCGCGGCGAACTGGAATTTTCCACGGTGGAGCTGGATGGCGCCAGCATCAACCTGGTGCGCAACGCGCAGGGCCATTGGAACCTGCCCGCCCTGCTGCGGAGCCGGGCGGGCGCCGCGTCGCCCGGCCGGGCGGGAGCGTCGGCGCGGGCCGGCGTGGCGGTGCGCATCCCCTATCTCACCTGGAGCAACTCGCGCGTCAACTTCAAGCTTCACCAGACCAAAAGCCGCTTCTACCTGGACCAGGTCTCGGGCTCGCTGGCGCGCGAAGCCAGCGACTGGCGGTTGCAACTGCAGTTTCAGCCGGCGCGCACCGACGAGAGCCTGTCGGATGCGGGCGACGTGCGGCTGGACGGGCGCTGGACGCCGGCCCCCAGCCTGGCGCAGGCGCATTTCGATTTGGCGGTGCATATCCGCAACTCCTACCTGGCGGCGAGCACCGCGCTGCTGCTGGGGCACGACGCCGGGGTGCGCGGCATCGTCTCCGCCGACCTGCGGCTGCAAGGCGACGGGCGCGCCATCGCGGTGAGCGGCGCCGCGCAGGCGCAATCGGTGCGGCGCGCCAACCTGCTGCCGCGCCGGGCGACCATCGCCTGCAGCTTCGCCGGCCGTTATCTGCCTCCCCTGGACGAGTTCACGCTGACCGGCCTGGGCGACCCCGGCTGGCAGCGGCTGCAACTGGCGGGCACCATCCGCGGCCTGTTCACGCATCCCCAGGCGCGGCTGACCCTGCGGCTGCGCCAATTCGCGGCGGCGGATCTGCTGCCGCTGGCGCTGGCGGTGAAGTCGGGCCTGCCCGACGATCTGCGGGCGCAAGGCCGCCTGAGCGGGCAGGCGTCCGTCAGTTGGGCGGCGGGCGGGCCGCTCCGCGGGCAGGGCGCGTTTACGCTGGCGCGCCTGGAGCTGCGCAGCCGCCACCACCGGTTGGAGATGCCGGCGGGAAGAATCGTCTGGAACCCGCAGGGGTTACGCCTCCTGCCGGCGCCGGCGCGCCTGGAGCGCAATCGGCGCCTCGCCGCCGCGCTTCGGCTGGGTGCGGCGCTCGATCGGCGCGGCTTGGCGCTGCAGGCCGCCAGTCCGGCGGTGGACGCGGCCGCGGTGGCGGACCTGGCCGGCCTGCTCGGGTTGCCCTCGCCCTGGCCGGCCGGGATCGCCGGTGTGGCGCAGGCGCAATGGACGCTGCAAGCCCCGTGGAACGCGCTCGACCAGCCCCGCTGGAGCGGCAGTGGGCGCTGGGCGGCGGCGCGGTTCACTCCCCCCGGCGGCCGCAGCCTGGAGTTGCACGGCCTGACGCTGCAGTTGGGCCCGGATGCGCACGCTGCGTTCACGCTGGCTGCGGGCGCCGATCCCCTCGCCGGCACCGTGCGCTGGCGGCCGGCCGCCGCCGCGCCGCTGGAGTTCACCTTGCGGGCGCCCCGGCTCCCCGCCACCGCGGTGTGGGCCTATCTGCAGCCGCCGGCCTCGACCTCGCTGGCGGGCGGCCTGCTGGCGCGGGTGTTGGGCGATACGCCGCCGGGTGCGGCGTGGCTGGCGGGATTGCGCGCCCGCGGCAGCGTCCGCGTCGGGGATTTCGACTGGCACGGCATTCATACCCGCCTGGCGATGCAGCTGGAGGCCGCGCCAGGGAAGTGGCAGGCGCCGCGGTTGGATCTCAATCTGGCGGAAGGGCGGTTTCTGGGGCAGGGCAGCTGGACGCCGGGTGTGTTCCACATCCGCGGCACGGTGTCCGCGTACCGGCCGTTGCGCGCGGCCACCCTGTTGGCCGCCACCCCCTATCGCGGCCTGCTCAGCGGCTGGCTGTGGGGTTCGCTCTTGCTGGCGCGGCCGGATCGCGGCGGCGGTTGGGAGCGGCTGCAGGCGCAGGGCGCGTTCGCCGTCGTCGGCGGCGCGCTGGCGACGGCGGCGGGCGAGCAGCGGTTCACCCGCCTGGCCGGCGACTACGTGCTGCAGCACGGCCGCGCCACGCTCACCCACCTCGAATGGCTGGCGCAAGGGCGGCGCTACACCGGCGCCGGCACGGCGCGCTTTGCCGCCTCCGGCGCCGTCAGCTTTGATTTGCGGCTGCGCAGCGGCTCGCGGCGGTTGCGGCTGCAAAGCCGCTGAACGTACACCCGCTGGTACTGCCTCGGCGGGCCTGCCGGCGCGATAATCGCCTGGAGGTGTCTTATGCCGCCCGATCCTGTGCCGCCTTCCTCCTCCTTCGAGGAGGCCGCCCGCCGCGTGGAAGCCGAGCTGCGGCGCTGGCTGGTGAGCTTCAACGACGAAGTGCTGCCCTCGCTGCGCCGGGACGGCAGCGCGGCGCTGCGCTCGGCGGCGGGCAAGCTGTCACAGCTCGCCGACGCGCTCGACCGCTCACAGCCGCGGCAGCCCTAATGCTGGCGGCGCTGGGGTCGGCCGCCTGCGGCTCCAAGCCCAAGCTGGCCCCGCCCGCCCCGCCGCCCGCC
>DAIDIF010000118.1 GCA_027451805.1 Acidobacteriota bacterium | reverse complement strand
GGAGCGGCCCCGGGCGCCGGAGCGATGCAACTCGCGGTCGCCGCCAGCAGAAGCGCGCCGAGAAGAAACCCGCTGCGGGATGGCCGAGCGTTCATGGTCGTACCCCCTTGTCCGGAGGTTGGTGATAGCGCCCTAACATAGCCGGCGCCTCGGCGCGCGGCGAACGGCACCGGCCCCCGCCCCCCGGTACTTGCCGGTCTCTGCGGCGGGCCGCACCTTCCACCGTTCTGCATCGCTCCGCGCCTTGTCCCCCCCCAGGATCGGAGGCCGTCTGGACCGCTCGGCTCGCTCGAGCCGCATGAGGCTCTTTGAGAGGGGACATCTGCCATGTTCACAGCGCGTCACGTTCTACTCCTGGCTGGCCTGCCGCTGGCTCTCGCCGCGACGCCCGGGGCCCCCACCCCGGTGTCACCGGACCATCTCACCAGCGCTCTGCGCTGGCGCAGCGTCGGTCCCTTTACCGGCGGGCGCGTCACGACCGTAGCCGGCATCGCCGCCGAGCCGAACGTCTTCTATATGGGTACGGCGGGCGGCGGCGTCTGGAAGACCGACAATTACGGCCACAGCTGGCGCAGCATCTCCGACCGGGACTTCAAGACGAGCAACATCGGCGCCATGGCCATCGCGCCCTCCGATCCGGACGTCATCTACGTGGGCACGGGCGACTCCGCGCCCCGCAACACGGTCCTCACCGGCGCGGGCATGTACAAGTCCGCCGACGGCGGAAAGACCTGGACCTACGTCGGGCTGGGCGACACCCACATCATCACCTGGATCGTCGTGGATCCCGCCAACCCGGACGTCGTGTACGCCGCGGCGCTGGGCCATCTGTTCGCGCCCAACGCGGAGCGCGGGGTATTCAAGACCACTGATGGCGGCAAAACCTGGACGAAGGTCCTGTTCGTCAACGACAGCACGGGCGCCAACACGCTGGCCATGGACCCGTCGAACCCCGACGTGGTGTACGCCTCGATGTGGCAGATGTCCCGCAGCCACTGGACCTTCTCGAGCGGCGGCCCGGGCAGCGGCATCTACAAGACCACCGACGGCGGCGCAACCTGGACCGACATCACGCACGCCTCGGGGCTGCCCACCGGCATCTTCGGAAAGGTCGGCCTCGCGGTGGCGCCGAGCAGCCCCAACACCGTGTACGCCCTGATCCAGGCGGACTACAAAGGTCAGGCGGGTGGGCTCTTCCGGTCGGACGATGGCGGCCAGCACTGGACGCTCGTCAACAACAGCATGGAAATCACGCAGCGCGCCTTCTACTACATGAACGTGTACGTGGATCCCAAGGACGCCAACACGATCTACCTGCCAAACGTCGGCGTGTACGTCTCGCACGACGCCGGCAAGACGCTGCTCCCGCTGCGCCCGCCGCACGGCGACAACCACGTGTTCTGGATCAATCCCAGCAACCCGCAGATCTTCATTGAAGGGAACGACGGCGGCGCCACGGTCACCCTGAACGGCGGACGGGACTTCAGCTCCGAGGACAACCTGCCCACGGGGCAGTTCTATCACGCCAATCTCGACGATCAGTTCCCCTTCCATATATATGGCGCGCAGCAGGACCGCAGTTCGGTCCAGGCGCCGAGCGCCGTGCCCATGGGGTCCATTCCACCGGTTTGGACCAACATCCAGGGCGGCGAGATGAGCTGGGTCGTACCCACCCCCGGCCAGCCCTGGATCACCTACGGCAGCGGGTACTACAGCATCGAGTGGCGCCAGAACCGCCGCACGGGGCTCGTCACCAACGTGAGCCCCTGGCCGGAGTACAAGTTCGGGCTCCAGGGGTCGGACATCAAATACCGCTACGGCTGGAATCATCACCCCGTGGTGTTCGCCTCCCACGATCCCCACGAGCTGCTGATGGGGGCGAACGTGCTCTTCGAGACCCTCGACGGCGGTACCCACTGGAAGACGATCAGTCCCGACCTCACGCGCGACGACAAGAGCAAGCAGCAGCGGCCCGGCGGCCCGATCAGCGCCGACGTGACCGGCGAGGAGATGTTCGGCACCATCTCGTCCATCGCGTTCTCGCCGCTCACCGACGACGTGATCTGGACGGGATCGGACGACGGCCTGGTGCACGTGACCACCGATGCCGGCGCGCACTGGAGCCAGGTGCGCCCGCCGGCGCTGCCCGAATGGTCCACCATCACCTGCATCGAGCCTTCGCACACCGACAAGGGCACCGCCTACCTGTCGGCCAGCCGCTACGACTGGGACGACTTCCATCCGTACGTATATAAGACCACTGATTACGGCCGGCACTGGACCGAGATCTCCGCCGGGCTGCCCGACGACCAGTACGTGGAGAGCGTGCGGCAGGACCCGAACGACGCCAACCTGCTGTTCGCGGGCACAAGCGCGACGGCGTACTTCAGCACGGACGGCGGCCGGAGCTGGCAGCCGCTGACCCTCAACCTGCCGGCGGTCCGCGTGAACGACATCGAGATCCAGCCGCAGCAGCACGCCGTGGTGCTCGCCACGTTCGGCCGCGGCTTCTATGTAATGGACGACCTGCAGTTCCTGGAGCAACTGGGCGCCGCCCAGGTGGCGAGCCAGTCAGCCCACCTGTTCAAGCCGCAGCAGGGGTGGCTCGTGACGCGCCGTGCCGGGTTTGGCGGCGCGGGCGCTGGCGGCGCGAACCTGCCGGCCGGCGTCACGGTGTTCTTCCACCTGCCGGCGGACTACGACGGCAGCACGCCCGCCACGCTCAGCTTCACCAATACGAGCGGTAAGTTGATCCGGAGCTTCACGCTGCACCCGAAGACGAACGCCGGAGCGGGCGCACCGGCGCGCAGCCCGGTGGCGGCGCGCGAGCAGGCAGAAGAGCGGCTGACGGCCGTTGCGCACGGCATGAACCGCTTCCAGTGGGATCTGCGATACCCGACGGCGGTGGA
>DAIDIF010000117.1 GCA_027451805.1 Acidobacteriota bacterium | reverse complement strand
GTTGCACACTGGCGATGGGCGCTGGCTCCTCGGCTCACGCAGACGATCTGGCCCGGCGCCGCCGTCTCCTGCGCCACCTCCGCGTCAAGTACGCCGACGCGTGGATCGAAGAGGTCATCAACGTGTACTGCATGCTCACCGACCCGGCGTGCCCCGACTTTGAGGAGTGGGCGCTGGACCGGGCGCAGCGCACCGGCCTCCTGAGCCACCCTTGGGGCGGCGACGCGGCCGTTAGGGGCTGAGCTTTGTGTGCGGTTTTTTCCTCCCGGCCATCGCGCGCGCCCCCCTTTCCCCCCCCCCCTTCTGAGCCGCCCGACGCGTGGGCTCGGAAGGTGCGACACCGGATTCCGATCGCTATTTCTTGCCAGAGCGATAAAGATTCCGTTCGCTATTTCTTGCCAGCGAGCGCACGCCCTTTTTCCCCCCTACGTCACCACCCTCATGCGCATCGACGCGTAGAGGCGGCGCGCAACGTCGTTGTCCTCGCTGACGTGGACCTCCACGTCCTCGGGACGGATGTGCGCAAGCTGGACAAACAGCTCGAGCGCCGCCCTGCCGTAGCCCCGCCCCTGAAACTTGCAGTCGATCAGGAACCGCTCCAGCTCGAGGCCCTCGCCCTTGGTCCGCGGCCCGTAGACAATCAGGCCGACGACGTCCGTGCGGCCCGCGGTGCGCTCCGTGTGCGGCTGTTGAACAGCGACGCCCAAGAGCTTCAACTCGGGCCGAAAGTGGACCTCGGCGATGGCCTCGGCCGCGGTGCCCACCCAGTGCTCCTGCTCGGGCGCCACGCACAGCTCCACCACCGCGCGGTAGTTGGCCCGGGTGACGTCAAACAGTTTGACACGCGGAACCGTGGGTGCGTGCGGCGGCGCTTGCATCTCGCGCGGCCCCGCGAGGAAGCCCGCGTTGTGGGCCATTTTTTTGCGCGCCGGTTCGTGTACAGCGAAGGGAGGCTGCCTGTGGGGGGGGGGCGGAAGAAAGAGAGTTTTTTTTCGATGCTCTGTACTGCCAGAAAAAAACGAAGGCGGTCTAGCAACCGCAACGCGGCTCGCTACACACACGCAGACCTAACCAATCGCGCGGACCGGAGGGCGACGGCACTCTGGCACCGCAAGACAAAGCGCCTTTCTGGTCGCATCTGAAACGATGGGTAGCAGCGCGTTGCGCAGGTCCTCAATTGTGCCGCTGTTCAACACCATCTGCGCCGGATGTGTGTCGAGCATGTGTTCAATCGTCGTGTTTTCCGTGAGGTTCGCAGGGCCCACCCCCGGGCGCGCGAAGTAGATCAGCATGCCGCCGAGCTCTCGGACTGCGCCGGCCTCGTCGGCGGTGCGCACGTCGGTGACGATCACGACGTGAGCGTCCGGCATTGCCTCGGCGAGCGCCTCCTTGGTGCTGGGCAGCAGGCGGCGCACCCAGCAGAGCGGGTCGACGGCACGCGCGCTCTCGGCCAGCCGCACGTGGTACTCCCGCACGCTGGGCACCCTGCGCTTGAGTTCGTCGTACACGGGCAGGAGCGCTTTGTCCCACGGGCCCCGCGGGTCGCAAGTGATTCCGAGCGCCAGCGCGAAGGCCGCCATGAGGGAGCGGTAGGGTAGCGTAAAACCGCTGGGCATCTCCACCGATTCGTTCTGATCCCAGCATTCGCGGCGGACCGCGGCCGCGAATGAAACGAACCGGCAGCGCAGCCCGCCGTTGGCGGCGTGGATATTGGCGATCTCCTGCGCGGCCGTGTCTTTTCCGACACCGGCGTAGCCCGCCAAGCCATACAGGATC
>DAIDIF010000116.1 GCA_027451805.1 Acidobacteriota bacterium | reverse complement strand
ATATCGATGCCGTTCAGCATGATACGCCCGCTGGTCACCACATCGAGGCCGCCGAGCAGGCCCAGCAACGTAGTCTTTCCGCTGCCGCTTGGCCCGACAATCGCCACGATCTCGCCCTGTTCGATGCGCAGACTCACGCCGCGCAGCGCATGCACTACATTTTGGCCCAGTGGAATATCTTTAGTGACGTTTTGTACGTCGATTGCGGGGAAATTCTTCATCATGACACCAGCGTACCCAGCGCCACACCTCGGAGCAAGCATCCGCCGTCGGTTCGCCCGGCCTCCCTGCTCAGGAGAGGTGATAGCGCGTCTTTGTACCCTGCAGCCGTACGCCGCCCCTCAGGAAGAGGCGCCGGAGTAGCGGCGCAGGCCGAATTTGGCGATGCGGTAGGCGTTGAGGTCGAGGCCTTCGTTGTTGAGGGTGGCGAGGCGGAGACCGGGGTTGGCGGCGAGGCGGGCGAGGAGGGCGAGGGAGTCGGGCTTGGCGACGGAGCAGGATTCGATGAAGGCGCGGAAGTCGGCGGGGGAGAAATCGCGCGGGCGATCGAAGACGGTTTGACCGAGGTACTGATCGAGCGTGAGGCGGCCGTATTCGAGGGCATGGGCGAGCGGGGCGTGGCGCGACTCGAAGCCGGCATCGAGCGCGAAGCGGGCGGCGGCGTGGGCGCGCTCGGCGCTGTCCCAGGCGTTGGAGAGGATGACGCCGCCGACGTCGAAAAACAGAGTCGTGGTTTCGGTCATGCGCCGCCTTTCGCGGTCCAGTGGATGCGGCCGGTGATCAAGCGCGCGGCCTGCTGGAAGCTGAGGTAGTCCCAGCTCCATTCGGTGGCGACCAGCAGGCGGTTGCGGAAGCCGATGAGATAGAGGATGTGGACGAAGATCCAGACCAGCCAGGCGAGGGGGCCGGAGAGCTGGAGGCCGGCGATGTCGGCGACGGCGCGGGCGCGGCCGATGGTGGCGAGGTTGCCCTTGTCGCGATAGTGGAAATCGCGGCGCGGTTGACCGCGGAGCGAGCGCAGGATGTTGGCGGCGGCGGCGCGGCCCTGCTGGATGGCGACGGGGGCGAGGCCGGGCAGGAAATGGCCGCGGGCATCGCGCAGCGTGGCGAGGTCGCCGAGAACGAAGACTTCGGGATGTCCGGGGAGGGAGAGGTCGGGCTGGACGGGGACGCGGCCGGCGTGGTCGAGGGGCACGCCCAAACTGCGGGCCAAGGGCGACGCGGTGACGCCGGCGGCCCAGAGGATGGTGGCGGCGTTGAAGGTTTGCCCGCCGATGGCGAGCGAGTCCGCCGACAGCGCGGTGACGAGGGCGTTGGTGCGGACCTCGACGCCGAGCTGGCGGAGCATGGTCTCGGCTTTGGCGGAGAGGCGAGGCGGAAAGGCGGGCAGCAGGCGCGGGCCGCCTTCGAGCAGCAGGATGCGGGCCTCGCGCGGGTCGATGGCGCGGAAGTCCTTGGCTAGGACGCGGCGGGCGATGTCGGCGATGGCGCCGGCGAGCTCGACGCCGGTGGGGCCGCCGCCGACGATGGCGAAGGTCAGCTCGGCGCGGCGGCGATCGGCGTCGGGTTCGCGCTCGGCGCGCTCGAAGGCAAGCAGGATGCGGCGGCGGATGTCCAGGGCGTCTTCAACGTCCTTGAGGCCGGGGGCGATGGGCTCCCACTCGGGATGGCCGAAGTAGCTGTGGCGGGCGCCGGCGGCGAGGATGAGGAAGTCGTAGTCGAGCGCGCCGTCGGCGAGGACGACGCGGCGGTGGTCGAGATCAATGGCGGTGGCTTCAGCGAGCCAGACCTCGGTGTTGCGCTGGCGGCGGACGATGGCGCGGATGGGATAGGCGATCTCGCCGGGCGAGAGGCCGGCGGTGGCGACCTGATAGAGCAGGGGCTGGAAGACGTGATGGTTGCGGCGGTCGAGGAGGGTGACGCGGACGGGGGCCTTGCCCAGCGCTTTGGCGGCGTTTAATCCGCCGAAGCCGGCGCCGACGATCACAGCATGGGGCGGCGCTGCTGCGGGCGCGCCGGCCATTTCAGTTTTTGACCTCGGCAGCGGGGGCGAGGCCGGAGACGGCGACGAGGTGGGTGACCCAGGAGGTCATTTCGGTTTCGTTGCAGAGCAGGTCGCGGAGGGTGGTTTTGTCGAGGACCTGGTCGAGGACCAATTGGAGCGAGCGCCAGAGGGAGCGCAGGGAGCAATCCACGGAGTGGGTGCAGATGCGCTCGTCACCAGCGCCGCCGGCGCTGCCCGCGTGGTCGGCGCAGAACTGGGGCTCGTACAAGCGGCCGCCGAGCAGGGCCATGGCTTCGCCGACGGCGATGTCACCGGGATCGCGGGCGAGGAGGTAGCCGCCAGCGGCGCCGCGGGCGCTGGTGACCAGGCCGGCGGTGCGAAGGACACGCATGATCTTGGCGACGTAGGCGGGCGAGATGCCTTCCTGGCGGCTAATCTCGGCGATGGTCAAGCTGCCTTCGGGGGTGGGGCCGAACGTCTGGCGCTGCAGGCCGAGGCGGAGCAGGCAGCGCAGGCCGTATTCTTCCTGGCTGGTGAACTTCATGCGGCTACCAATCGATGCCCAACTGCAGGCGGGCGGCGGCGGACATCTTGCTCTGATCCCAGGGCGGCTGCCAGACCAGGTTGAGCTGCACGGCGGTGACGCCGGGGATGGAGCGGACCTTGCCTTCGACCTCGCCGGGGAGGATGCCGGCGGCGGGGCAGCCGGGGGCGGTGAGGGTCATATCGAGGTCCACTTGGCCGGCGGGGGAGATGCCGATGCGGTAGATGAGGCCGAGGTCGTAGACGTTGACCGGAATCTCGGGGTCATAGCAGCTCTTGATCGCATCCACGATGACCTCGCGCAGCATGGCGGACTCGGGGGTGTCGGTGTCCTCGGAGGAGGAGGCATCGGAGGGGGAGGGTGCGACCGCGGCTTCCGGCGCCGGCGGCGTTTTCGGGGTTTGCCTCTTTTCCCACTCGTCGCGGAGTTCGCGGGCGGCGGCGCGCTGGCGCTCGGCTTCGCGGAGGACGGCGGGCTCGGCGGAGTTCTCAAGCTCGCGGGCGACCGCTTCCTTGTGCTCGGCTTCGCGGAGGAGAAAGTCGTCCATGAGACTACTCGGTGGAGACCGGCGCGGCGGCGGCGGCATCCTCGCCAGCGAGGGCGGAGTGGAGGGTGTGCCAGGCGAGCGAGGCGCACTTGACGCGGGCGGGATACTCGCTGACGCCAGCGAAGGCGGCGAGCTTGCCCAGGCCACTGGCGTCGGCGCCAGGCTGGCCGGTGACCAGGGCGTGGAAGCGCTCAAACAGCGCTTCGGCTTCGGCGCGGGTTTTGCCCTGGACGGCTTCGGTGAGGAGCGAGGCGCTGGCGGTGGAGATGGCGCAGCCGCTGCCCTCGAAGCGGGCCTTGGCGACGCGGTCGCCGTCGAGCTGGAGGTAGAGCGTGAGGCGGTCGCCGCAGAGGCGGTTGAAGCCCTCGGCGCGGCGGTTGGCGCCCTCCAGCGGCCCGAAGTTGCGCGGGCGCCTGGAGTGGTCGAGGATCAGATCCTGATAGAGATCGCCCAATTGCGACATGTGGCTCACCACCTTTCGCTTGGGTCGCTCCCGTTGGTCGCTCGGCTCGCTGGCTTCGTTCGCGAGTTCGATCGGACGCCGGGGCATTGATTTTCCGTAGTTTGCCGCATTAGCCGAACATCTCCTTAACGCGGCGGAGGCCGGCCGCCAGGCGGTCGAGGTCCTCGCGGGTGTTGTAGAGGGCGAGCGAGGCGCGGGTGGTGGCGGCGATGGCGAAGCGGTCCATGACCGGCTGGGCGCAATGATGGCCGGCGCGGACGGCGACGCCTTCGGCGTCGAGCACGGTGCCGACGTCGTGGGGATGGACGCCCTCCAGCACGAAGGACAGAACGGCGGCCTTATCGGCGGCTTCGCCGACGAGGCGGAGGCCGGGGATTTGGCGCAGCAGCGACGTGCCGTAGGCGAGCAGGCCGTGCTCGTGGGCGGCGATCTTATCGAGGCCGATGGCGGCGAGATAATCCACGGCGGCGCCGAGGCCGATGGCGCCGGCGATGTTGGGCGTGCCGGCTTCGAACTTGTAGGGCAGGACGTTGTAGTCGGTCTTCTCGAAGGTGACGGAGCTGATCATGTCGCCGCCGCCCTGCCAGGGCGGGAGGCGATCGAGCCAGGCGGCCTTGCCGTAGAGGATGCCGATGCCGGTGGGGCCGTACATCTTGTGGCCGGAGAAAGCGTAGAAGTCGCAGTCGAGCGCGCGGACATCGATGCGGGCGTGGGGCGCGGCCTGGGCGCCATCGATGAGGACGGCGGCGCCCTGGGCGTGGGCGAGGGCGGTCATTTCGGCGACTGGATTGACGGTGCCGAGGGCGTTGGAGATGTGGGCGAAGGCGGCGATGCGGGTGCGGGGCGAGAGCGCGGCCCGGAAGGCGTCGAGCGGGACCTCGCCGCGGTCGTTGATGGGGACGACGACGAGGCGGGCGCCGGAGGCCTGGCAGGCCATCTGCCAGGGGACGATGTTGGAGTGGTGCTCGAGGCCGGTGATCGCGACTTCATCGCCGGGCTTGAGCTCGGCGCGGGCGAAGGTCTGGGCGACGAGGTTGATGGCTTCGGTGGCCCCGCGGACGAAGACGATCTCGTCGTCGTGGGCGGCGTTGACGAAGGCGCGGACCTTGGCGCGGGCGGCTTCGTAATGGGCGGTGGCGCGCTCGCCGAGGCGGTGGACGGAGCGGTGGATGTTGGCGCAGTCGTCGCGGTAGAAGCCCAGCAGGGCGT
>DAIDIF010000115.1 GCA_027451805.1 Acidobacteriota bacterium | reverse complement strand
GGAACGCGCCTTCCTGGTGGGAGTGGAGTTCACCGACCATCGCGCGCCGGGGCGCGCCCCGGCGGCGCAGGCCGCCCGCCAGGCGGCTGCGGCGCCACCGGCGGCGGAAGGCGAGCCGCCGGCGGGACTGGCGGAGTTGCGCGAGCTGGCGCAAAGCGCCGGCGCCGAGGTCGTCGGCATGTTGGGGCAGCGCCGGCCGCGGCCGGAGGCGGCCACGCTGCTGGGCGCGGGCAAGGTGGAGGAGTTGCGCGTCGCGGCGCACGAGAGCGGCGCCGAGGTGGTGATCTTCAACCACGAGCTCACTGCCACCCAGCAGCGCAACCTGGAACGGGCCTTGGAAATGCGCGTCTTGGCGCGCGCCCAACTCATCCTCGATATCTTCGCCCGCCATGCGCGCACCCGCGAGGGCCAACTCCAGGTCGAACTGGCGCAGCTCGCCTACCTGCTGCCGCGGCTCGCCGGCCGGGGCGCGGCGATGTCGCGGCTGGGCGGCGGCATCGGCACGCGCGGGCCGGGCGAGACCCAACTGGAGACCGACCGGCGGCGCATCCACCACCGCATCCGCGGCCTGCGGCTGGCGCTCGAGCGGGTGCGGGCGCAGCGCGGGCAGCAGCGTCAGCAGCGCGAGAGCGTCCCGCTGGCGACGGTGGCGCTGGTGGGCTACACCAACGCCGGCAAGAGCACGCTCTTCAACCGGCTCACCGGCGCCGGCGTGCTGACCTCGGCGCGCATGTTCGCCACCCTCGACCCCACGCTGCGCACCCTGCGGCTGCCGTCGAAGCGCAGCGTGCTGCTGTCCGACACGGTGGGGTTCGTGCGCGACCTGCCCCACGACCTGATCACCGCCTTCCGCGCCACCCTGGAGGAGGTGACCCGCGCCAGCCTGCTGCTGGTGGTCGCCGACGCGCACGCGCCCGAGCGTGAGGAGCACGAGCGCCAGGTGCAGCAGGTGCTGGTCGAGCTCGGGGTCGAGGCCACGCCGCAAATCCGGGTCTGGAACAAGGCCGACCTGCTGTCCGCCCCGCCGCCGCCGGCGGCGGGCGCCGACCCCCCGCTACTGGTCAGCGCCCGCACCGGCGCGGGATTGGACGCGCTGCGGCAACGCATCGACGAGCGGCTGGCGCTCGATCCGTTGCAGGAGGTGCGCCTGCGCATTCCCCACCCTGCCGGCCGCCTGCTCCATCTGCTGCACGAGCGCGGCCAGGTGCTGGCCGAGCACCACGGCGCGCGCCGGGTCGACCTGGTGGCGCGGATTCCGGCCTCGCTGCTGCCCCGGCTGCATGATTTCCTGGCGCGGTAGCGCCGCCGGCACGCCGGCTGCGGAAATCTGTGGAAAACCCGTGGAAATCCACTTGGCACGGGCCGTGGCTGTGAGGTCCCACCCCGCGCCACTTGGCGCGGGGTGGCGCCGCGGCGGCGCGGCTAACCCAAGAAAAGGCGGAATTTAGCGCACTGCCGCCGGTCGAGGGAACCGGCGGGGAGCGGAGAAATCGCCATTGGCAAGGCATTCCGCGCTTTTGCACAAGCCTGCCGGTGCGTGGAACGCGATTTCCATTAGGAAAATCAACCCGAATGGAAGACGCGGCCGCCGCCGCCTGTCATGGAACTGTAACTTTTCCGTCGCTGGCCGCCCGCCGCTGATTTCGCTTGTTGTTCGCCTCCGGCGGCAGCCGCGCGCGCCGCCTCTGGCGCCGGTCCGCCGGACGTGCTACGTTCAGCCGTGGCTTCGCCGACTCCGCGCTCGCGGGCCGCGCCGCGCGCCCCCTTCCGTCCCTTCATCGCCAGTGAGACGGTGATGCCGGAGTTCACGCTGCGCGCCGTGCTGCTCGGCGTCGGCTTCGGCATTCTCTTCGGCGCCATCTCCACCTATCTCGGGTTGCGCGCCGGGCTCACCGTCTCCGCCTCGATTCCGATCGCGGTGCTGACCATCAGCCTGTTCAAGAAGCTGGGCCACTCCAGCATTCTCGAGAACAACATCGTGCAGACCACCGGCTCGGCGGGCGAGTCGGTGGCGGCGGGCGTGATCTTCACCCTGCCGGCGATGATCTTTCTCGGCTTTCCGCTGGAGTACTCCCGCATCTTCCTGCTGGCGATGATCGGCGGCTGGCTCGGCATCCTGTTCATGATCCCGCTGCGCCGCTACCTGATCGTGCAGGAGCATGGCGTGCTGCCCTACCCCGAGGGCGCGGCCTGCGCCGACGTGCTGCGCGCCGGCGAGCAGGGCGGCAACTTCGCCGGGCGGGTGTTCTGGGGGCTGGCGGTGGGCGGCGTCTATAAGTTCTTCATGGATGCGCTGCAATTCTGGAAGGAGTCCGCCCACTACGATCCGCGCTGGCTGCCGGGGGCGAGCCTGCGCGCCGACGTGACCCCGGAGTATCTGGGCGTGGGCTACATCATCGGCCCCGCGATTGCCGGCACCATGTTCGCCGGCGGCGTGATCTCCTGGCTGGTGATCGCGCCCGCGATCAAGTTCTTCGGCGGCGCCTTTCCGCATCCGCTCTATCCCTCCACCGTGCCGATCGCGCAGATGAGCCCCGACGACGTCTGGGGCGCCTACATCCGTCCCATCGGCGCCGGGGCGGTGGCGGCGGCGGGGCTGATCACACTGCTGCGCACCCTGCCCACCATCCTGGCCGCCTTCCGCGGCACCGCGCGCGATCTGCGCGCCGCCGGCGGGCGCGCCGCGGCGGCCTTGACCCCGCGCACCGAGCGCGACCTGCCCGGCTGGATGGTGCCGGCCGGGGCGGCGGCGTTGGGCGTGCTGATGTGGCTGATTCTCCAGTTCCGCTACAACCCCGACGCCGCCTGGTTCAGCAACGTGCTGAGCGCGCTGCTGGTGGTGCTGTTCGGCTTTTTCTTCGTCACCGTCTCCAGCCGCATCGTCGGGCTGATCGGCAACTCCAGCAATCCGGTGTCGGGCATGACCATCGCCACACTGCTGGTTACCTGCCTGTTCTTCCTCGCCGCCGGTTGGACCGGGCATCTCTACGCCGCGCTGGCGTTGAGCGTGGGCGGGGCGGTGGCGATCGCGGCGGCGATTGCGGGCGCCACCTCGCAGGACCTCAAGACTGGCTTCCTGGTGGGCGCCACGCCCTGGAAGCAGCAGGTCACGCTGATGATCGGGGTGGTCGCCTCGGTGATCGTGGTGGGCTACACCGTGCCCTTCCTCAACACCGCCTACGCCTCCTACAAGCCCGAGACGATTGCGCTGCCGGCGCTGGCCGCCCACGCCGCGGTCGGGCCCACGGCGGCGCCCGGGGTCAGCGTCGAGAGCCTGAGCTACACCCTGCCCGCGGGCGTGCTGCGCAGCGTGCCGCTGCGCCGCTACTGGGAGTTGAACGTGATCGGCTCGCACACCATTCCCAACGGGAAGTACCTCTACAACCCGGCGAGCGGCAATGTCGAAATCCACTGGGTGCAGGGCATCGGCAGCGAGCAGGTGGCCGCCCCCCAGGCCCAGCTCATGGCCACCATCATCAACGGCCTGCTCAGCCACCAGCTTCCCTGGCCGCTGATTCTGATCGGCGTGTTCCTGGTGGTTGCGGTGGAACTGCTGGGCGTGCGCTCGCTGGCCTTTGCGGTCGGCACCTATCTCGGCTTGGGCACCACGGCGACCATCTTTGTCGGCGGGGCGCTGCGCTGGTTGGCCGAGCGCGGCGGCAAGACCGAGGAGGGCGACACCTCGAGCGGGGCGCTGTACTCGAGCGGCCTGATCGGCGGCGCGGCCGTGTTCGGGCTGGTGGCGGCGGCGATCTCCTACCTCGAGGCCACCGGCCGCATCGCCCACGGGCAGTTCGCCGTCGGCCCCCGGCTGCTGGGCGCCGCTTGGGCGAACAGCAACCTGTGGGCGATGCTTCTGTTTGCGCTGCTCTGCCTGTCGCTCTACGGGGTCGCGCGGCGCCCGCTCGGCGGCGCGCCGGCCCAGCCCGGAGCCGCGGACGATGGCGAACCCCGCTGACGCCCCCGCGCCCCCTCCCCCGCCCCCGGCGGCGGAGCCGATGCTGTTCTGTCCCAATTGCTCGCGCCGGCTCCAGGAGCGTGGCTGCAAGCTCCGCTGCCCCGGCTGCGGCTACTACCTGAGCTGCTCGGATTACGTCTGAGTCGGCGCCGGCGCCGGCGTGCCCAGCAGGCGCTGGAACAGGCGCGCGCCCCAGCGCCGGCCGGCGAACACCACCAGCGCCGACGTCACCAGCACGCCGAAAAAGATCGCGCCATAGATGACGCTTTGCATCGCCGCCGCCCCCGGCACCTGCTGTTGCACCAGCAACTCCGCCAGGATCGCCGCCGCCAGGCCCTTGGGCACCATGCAGGCCGCCAGCGCGGCGTCCCGCGGCGGCGCCGTCCGCGCCAGGGTCAGCCGCACCGCCCCCATCCGCGGCAAAACCAGCAGCACCGCCAGCAGCCCGCCGAGCAGCAGCCAGTGCAGGTCGGCGAACTGCACCGACAGGCCGATGTAGACGAAGAAGAAAGTCTTCAGCAGAAAGACGATCTCGCCCAGAAAGACGGTTTCAGCCCGATTCAGGCTGACGGCGGGCAGGCTGTCGCGCACCAGCGGCGTGTTTTCGACGTTGCCCAGCATGATGCCGAGCGCGAGCACGGCGATGGCGCCGTTGGCGCGCAGCAGTTCCGCCGCCCCGTAGACGACGAACACGAAGGCGGGGGTGGTAAACATCGGATTCGCCAAGCCGCGCGTCTTGCGCAGCGCCAGCGACCAGGCCACGCCGGCGGCGGCGCCCAGCAGCAGCGCGCCGCCGAAGCCGAGGACGAAGTGCAGCGCGGTGAGCGGCCACCGGGCCCAGCCGTTCATCTGAAGATCGAGCAGCGCCAGCGCCAGCACGATGCTGACCACGTCGCCGAAGGCGGACTCGAGAAACAGGATGTCCCGGGTGCGGGTGCCCATGCCCAGGCCCTTCGCCAGCGGCACGATCACGGTGGGCGAGTTCCCCGCCACGATCACGCCGAGCAGCCCGGCGAGAAACGGCGGCAGGCGGGCGAGCCGCCAGGCCGCCAGCGCCACCACGGCGGCTTCGCCGAGAAAGCTGGCGCTGGAGAGCGCGAGCGTCCCGGGGAGCGCCCGGCGCAGCCGCTCCCACTGCAGGCTCAGTCCGCTTTCGAACAGGATCAGCACCAGGGTGATGCTGACAAAGGCCGGCCCCACGACGCCGAACTTGGCGGGCGAGAGGCGGTGCGTCACCGGCCCGAGCACGACGCCGATCAGCAGCAGCCAGAGGACGTCCGGAATGCGCGTCCGGCTGAAGACCGCCTCGAACAGATGCGCCAGGAACACCAGCCCGCCGATCAGCAGGATGGAAGCCGCCAATTGCATCCCTTAGCGTAGCAATCCAATCCTCCTTCGGGGGGCGCGCGCCTACGCGCGCCCGTAGACCGGCACCGCCGCGCCGTTGACATCTCCCGCCGCCGGGCTCGCCAGCCAGGCGATCACGCCAGCCAGCGCGGCGGGCTGCACCCAGCGGCTGAAGTCGGCCTGGGGCATGGCGGCGCGGTTGGCCGGCGTGTCAATCACGCTGGGCAGCACCACGTTGCAGGTCGCCTGGCGCGGCGCCAGTTCCAGCGCCAGCGTGCGCGCCAGCGCCACCACGCCGGCCTTGGCGACGGCGTAGGCGGCGAGCCCCGCCACCGGCTCGACCGCCGGGCGCGCGCCGATGAGCACGATGCGGCCGCCGGGGCGCGCGCTCAACCCCGGTACGGCGGCCCGGGTGGCGTAGAAGGCGGCGTCGAGGTTGAGCGTCTGCATGCGGCGCCAGACGTCGTCGCTGGTTTCGGCCACCGGCGTCCCGCCGGCGTAGCCGCCGACTAGATGGATCAGCGCCGCCAGGTCCGGACCGGCGGCGGTCACGGCGCGCGCCGCCTCCTCCGGCCGGGTCAGGTCGAATGCCGGATGCGAGGCCTCCACCACGCGGTCGCCGGCGGCACGGAAAGCCGCCACCACCGCGCCGCCGAGCCCGCCGCTTGCGCCGGTAATCAGAATGGTCCGCATGGGGATAGTCTATAGCGTTCATATTCTGCTTGACCCGTGTGGCCCGGCGCGACACACTCCGAGGGGAAGTCCGGGGGAGGGGTGCCATGGGCGATCGGAGCAAGCGTGGAAGGGGCGTGCGCCAGCTGCTGGCGGCGATCGGGCTGGCGGCGGGGTTAGTGGCGGCGCAGACGCCGGCAGGGCTGGCCCGGCTGCATTTCCGCTTCATCGGCCCCAACGGCAATCGCGACATCGCCGTCGTGGGCGTGCCCGGCCAGCCGCTGGTGGATTACTTCGGCGCGGCCTCGGGCGGCATTTGGAAGACCAGCGACGGCGGGGCGCACTTCCGCCAAGTCTTCGACGCGACCGACGTGTCTTCGGTGAGTGCGCTGGCAATCGCCCCCAGCCAGCCCAACGTGATCTGGGCCGGCACCGGCGAGACCTACATCATCCGCGAATCCACCTCGCTCGGCGACGGCGTCTACAAGTCCACCAACGGCGGGCGCACCTGGCGGCACATGGGCATGGGCCAGGGACTGGACCGCACCGGCCATATCGGCAACATCGCCATCAACCCGTACAACCCCAATGAAGTGTTCGTCTGCGCCCTGGGTCAGGCGTACAAGCCCAATCCGCAGCGCGGCGTCTACCGCACGCTCGATGGCGGCAAGACCTGGAAGCTGGTGCTCCCGGGCGACAACCAATACACCGGCTGCTCCGGGCTGACGATGGCGGCGAAGGATCCGCGCACCCTCTTCGCCGGCATGTGGCAGGTCAACATCAAGCCCTGGAACCTGGACAGCGGCGGCCCCGGCAGCGGCGTCTTCGTCAGCCACGACGGCGGCGACACCTGGGCGCGCGTCGCCGGCCACGGCCTGCCGCCGGCGGGCACGGTCCTGGGCAAGACCGCGGTGCGGGTGGCGCCCTCCGATCCGCAGCGCGTCTACGCCCTCATCCAGGCGCGCACCGCCGAACTCTTCCGCTCCGACGACGGCGGGCGCGACTGGAAGCTGGTGAACCAAAGCCACCTGATGAGCGAGCGCACCCCCTACTACAACAACTTCCGGGTGGCGCCCGACAACCCCGATACGCTCTACTTCGTCTCCGTCTCCTGGTCGGTGTCGCGCGACGGCGGTTATACCTTCACCAAAGTGAATTCGCCCGGCGGCGACCTGCACGACGTCTGGATTGACCCCCAGGACCCCAAACGCATCCTGGTCGCCGATGACACCGGTGGCGCCATCAGCCTCAACGGCGGCCGCAGCTATTTCGAGGTCAGCCTGCCGATCGCGCAGTTGTATCACGTCTATGCCGACAGCAATATTCCCTACAACGTGATCGGCAACCGCCAGGACAACGACGGCGAGGAGGGCCCCAGCCGGCTGCCGCAGGGCGGTGGCGTGATTCCGGCCAGCGCCTGGCACGCCTACGGCGGGTGCGACAACGAGAGCGGCTTCGGCGTGCCCGACCCGAAGGATCCCGACATCATCTGGTCGAGCTGCTACAACGGCGACCTGACGCGCGTGAACCTGCACAACGGCACCTCGCGCAACGTCGCCGTGGACCCGATCGCCACCTACGGCGACGCCCCTGCGGCCGTGCGCAACCGCTGGAACTGGACCTTGCCGATCGCCATCTCGCCGGAGAACCACAACCAGGTCTACGTCGGCAGCCAGTACGTCTGGCAAACCGACGACGCCGGCCAGAGCTGGAAGCGCATCAGCCCCGACCTCACCACCAACGACAAGAGCAAGGAAGGCCACTCCGGCGGCCTGGCCTGGGATGACCTCGGCACCTACGACGTCTGCACCCTCGCGATGATTGACGAGTCGCCGGTCAAAGCCGGCGTGATCTGGGCGGGCAGCTACGACGGCCAGGTCAGCGTCACCCGCGACGGCGGCGCGCATTGGACCAACGTCACCAAGAACATCCCCGGCCTGCCGCCCTGGGGCACCATCAACCTGCAGGCTTCGCCCTTCGCCGCCGGTACCGCCTATATCAGCTCCAACCGCAAGAGCCTGGGCGATTACGCGCCCTACATGTATAAGACCACCGATTACGGCCAAACCTGGACCAGCATCGCCGGCGACCTGCCGCATTCCGAGTTCAGCTTCGTGCACATCGTGCGCGAGGACCCGGTGCGGCCGGGCATGCTCTACGCCGGCACCGAAAACGCACTCTACGTCTCCTGGGACGACGGTGCGCACTGGACCCAATTGCGCAACAACCTGCCGCCGGCGCCGGTCTACTGGCTGCAGATTCAGCCCACCTTCAGCGACCTGGTGATCGGCACCTACGGCCGCGGGGCGTGGATCCTCGACGACGTGACCCCGTTGCGCAGTTGGGACAAGGTTGCGGCCGCGGGCAAGCCCTACCTGTTCCAGCCGCGACCGGCCTATCGCTTCCGCACCACCGTGGTGGCGCACCAGGACAATCCCAACGGCGCCACCGTGGGCGAGGACATCCCCTACGGCGCCGACCTGAACTATTACCTGCCGGCGGCGGCCCAGGCCACGCTCACCATCCGGCGCGGCGCGGACGTCATCCGCGTCCTGCATCAGCGCGGCGGGGCGGGGCTGAACCGCATCTTCTGGAACCTGCGCCATCCCAACCACGACGTCATCACGCTGCTCACCAATCCGCCGGGCGAGCCCTGGGTGGCGACGCCGCCCGCGGGGCGGACGCTGAACGTCTGGGGCCAGCCGACGCCGCTCGGGCCCCAGGTGGCGCCGGGTGATTTCACCGTCAGCCTGAGCGTCAACGGTGCGCCGGCGGGCACGCAACCGCTGCAGGTGCTGCGCGATCCGCACGACGTGGGCACGGTGCCGGACATGCAGGCCAGCGAAGCCCTCCTGGTGCAATTGCAGGGGGAGATGCACCAGGTGGCGGGCATGATCGGGCGCTTTGAGTTCCTGCGCAAGCAGATCGAGGGGCTGGAGCAGGGGCTGGCGTCCGATCCGCAGGCGGCGCCGGTGGTGCAGGCGGCGCAGCGGCTGGAGACCCAGGCGGAGGCGATCGAGGGCAAAATGTTCAACCTCGAATCCACCGGTTCCACCGAGGATTCCTTCCGCAACCCGAGCGAGCTCTACGAACAACTGGGTTCGCTCAGCAACAACCTGGAGAACTCCGGCGCCGACATGGCCCCAACCGACGCCGAAATCGCCGTCCACCGGCAGCTCGCGGCGGCGCTGGCGGCGCTGGCGCGCCAGGCGAGTGCCTTCACGGCAAGGCAAGTGCCTGCCTTCAACGCCCTGGCCCAAGCCCACGGCCTGACGGCAGCGCTGCAACAGTAAGAGGCGCCGGCCCATGGAGTGGGTCCGACGCCTCGACGATTGCGCACGCGTTCAGACGCCGCCGGCTTAGGCGCGCAGTTTGGCCGCGCCCATCGCCAGCACGCCCAACAGCAGCCCGCCCCCCAGCAGCGCCAGCGAGGACGGTTCGGGGACCTGCCCGACGGGTTGGTTGTTAAAGGCGAACTCCAGATCCGCCGGTGCGGTGCAGCATTCGGCGTAATCCAAGGTGAAGTCGAACAGGCCGGCCGCGCCCGGGTTGTTGATATTGAACGACGTCAGGACGAACGATGTCGCGCCCGGCTGATTCACGACGTTGCCGATGCCGCCGCCGATGGTGAGTACCACGCCGTCATCATGTCCGATCTGGAATGAGTTGACGCCGGAGTCCAGGTAGATCTGGCCGGTCAGCACGACCTCGTTGTTGTCGGCCGTGCCGTTGGGGGCAAACCCATTCAGCTGATTGATGAATGTCGGATTGCCCAAGAACGCGCTGGTGGTATAGCTGCTGGGCGGAGATTGGAAATTGATCCCTCCCACCCCCACCGTGAACTGGGCGCTGGGGAGCGTCGCCGCCATGTTGAGCGAGTCGCCCGCGTTGGCGGCGTCAGGAACGCCTTGGTAGACGATGCCGGTGATCGGGTTGGCCAAAGCAAAGGCCGAGAGCCCGAACACCAAGGCAGCAAGCTTGCACAGTTTACTCATACTGCACTCCTTTTTAATGCCTATGCACACTGAGCTATTCACACGGACCTACAGCTCGCGCCCGCACGCGAGCTGCCACGGCTTTCCCTATTATTTCCGTCGAAGCGGAGCGCGGGCTGTGCACAGGCTTGCGCACCTGCGCCCATTCGCTTCCCGCGGCGTGGCTGTGCGCCGGCCAGCGCAAGCCGTTATGATTGCCGTTATGGAACCTTCCTCATTTCGCTGGGCGGGCGTGGCTGGGCTGCTGCTGGCGTCACTGGCGGCGCAGGCGCCGGCGCCGGTGACGCTGCTGCCGCGCTACACCGCCGGGCAACGCCTGACGTATTCGGTCGAGATTCGCTCCGTCATTAGCTCGGGCGCGGTGCTGGATACCACCGCGCAAGCCGAGCTGCGCATTCTCTCCAGCACCGGCCCCGGCGCCTTCACCGCCGCCGCTCGCTTCCTCCACTACGCCACTACAGTGCAGGCGTCCCCCCAGGATCAGGCCGCCTTGCAGAAGCAGTCGGCGGCGACCGATCATGCCGCGGTGAGCATGGCGCCGGCCGAGTTCGCGGTGGCGCCGGGCTCGTTCAAAACCGTCTCCCGCCAGGCGGGCGCGGCCTATGACCAGCCGGTGGAGATGCTGGAGGAGTTGGCGCGCACCGACTCCCTGCCCGCCGGCCCAGCCAAAGTCGGCGCGGCGTGGACGCGCACCCGCACCCGTGCCATCCCCACGCTCAACGTCTCGGTGCCGCTGCGCTTGGATTGCGCGCTGACCGCGATCGCGCCCTATGCCGGCCAGCCGGCCGCCACCATTGTGGTGCATGCCACCGGCGGCGCGGCGCTGCCCCCCGACGCGCTGCCGGGCTCCAAGCAACTCGCGGCGCAAGGGTTGGTCGCCGAGGCCTCCGTGCAATTCGACACCACCGCGACCTCGCATTACCGGCTCTCGGACGGCGTCCTGCTCGAAACCTCCAGCACCAGCCACAACCATCTGCACGTCAACTTGGTCGGTCCCAGCCCGGCGGCCCGGTCCACCGATTCCGAAATCCGCTCCCCCTCCACCGTGAAGCTGGAAACCGAACCCCGGCCGCTCACTTGACCGTAAGCGGCACGATCACCGACTGACTGACCGGGTTGGCTACGCCCGGCGTCGCATCGGTCACGGTGATCGTCAACGGGACAATCGGTCCCGGCTGTGCGCTGCCCCCGCCGCTGCCGCTGCCGCTGCCGCCGCCGGAGCCGCCGCCGTTGCTGATGACGATCGGGCCGCCGCCGCCCCCGCCCCCGCCGCAGGCGACACTTGCCACCGCCAGCAGGCCCA
Organism: Acidobacteriota bacterium; assembly: GCA_027451805.1. Taxonomy (GTDB): domain Bacteria; phylum Acidobacteriota; class Terriglobia; order Terriglobales; family SCQP01; genus SCQP01. The sequence goes on along the minus strand of DAIDIF010000115.1, from coordinate 1,916 downwards.
CCAGCGCCAGCATGCGCCGCCGCCGCCACCCCAACACCAATCCGCAGCCCAGCAGAACGGCCAGTCCGCCGCCGCCGAACCCGCCGAGCCCAACGCTGGTCCCGCCGGTGGCGCCAGCCTGGCTGCTCGCCGTGACCACGACGCTGATCGCCATGTACGGAGAGATGAATTGCGTGATCGAGGGTGGCGCGCAGGTTAAGCCCGAGGCTGCGGGCGCGCTGCAGACCACCTTGGCGGGCGCGGCCTGAAGATTGGGCGTGGTGGTTTCGTTCACGACAATGGGGTTGGACATGCCGCGCGTGACGACATTATTGGTCCAGTACGAGGGTTGCAGACTGAAGTCCCCGATCGTCACGCTAGCGCTAGCGGTTCGCGAGATCGTCGCCCCGCCCTGGGTAATGCTGGCCACGATGGGAACCGGCAGCGCCCCCGCGCCCGCCAACCCCGAGACGGTCAACTCGGCCAGCTGGTAAGTGCAGCTTGCGCCTGCCGCTAGCCCCGTGCCGCAGCCGACGGCGATGGGCCCGAGATAGCCTCCCGTCGCGGTGGCGAAGATCGTAAAGGCGGCGGGATCGCCGGGAAGGACGGCGATGTTGGGATGGAGCACGCTCAGGTCCAGGCCGCCCTGATTGCCCAGCACCACGAATTGCGACTGCTGCAGCGGCCCCGCCGCTCCCACCACGGTGAGCGGGATATTACTGCTGGCGGGCACGCCGGCCAATCCGGTCACGGTCATGACCGCGCTGGCCCCCGGGGCGACCTGGGGGGGATTGAAACTGCACTGCAGGCCGGGATTGCCGGAGCAGCTCAGCGCAACCGGTGCCGCGTAGCCATAGCTGCCGGCGACGCCGACAGCTCCGACCGATGTGTTGGAGCCGGAGATTGTGGCTCCGATCTTGGGATTGAGGAAAAAGCCGGCGGGCTGCAGATTCACCTGCACCCGGTCCGTGGAGCCGCCGGAGACGCCGGTGACGTTGATGGGAATAGGGCTGAACCCAGGGCTGAAACCGCTCACCAGGGCGGCGCTGGGTTGCCCGGCGGCGACCGCCGCCGGTTGCATCACGCAGCTCGCCGGCGGGTAGGGGGAGGTCGCCGCGCAACTGAGCGCGATGCTGCCGGTGAAGTTGCTTAGCGAGCTCGACGTGACCGGTATGGACGTCGTCGCGCCGGCCGCTCCGGTGACGGTCGCGGGGGCGGACAGGGCGAAGGCGTTCGCCTGCAGATCGAGCGCGATGGTGTGTGTGACGTGCCCGCCGGTCGCCTGGAGGTGCATCGTATAGGCGCCGGGCGCGGCCGTCTCGCCGATCTGCACCGTGGCGGTGCCGGCTTGCGCGGTGGTCAGTCCGGAGATGGATGCGGGAGAGAAAGTGCATGCCACGCCCGCGGGCGCATCGGGGCAGGAGAAGGTGATCGGCGCATCGTAGGGCGTAACGAGACCTGGACCGAACGCCAGTTCGCTCTCGACGAAATAGGGAAGCGTAATCGTCTCCCCCAACTGCGCCGTGGCGGATGCGGGGGTAAATTCCGTCTTGGGCTCGAAAAGGAAGTCCAAGACAGTGAGCTTGCCGGTCGCGCTCAGGGTACTGAACCCGTTGCTGCCGGCGACGGTGACCGACGAGGGCGCGTTGATGCCGGAGCCTGTGGTGATGGTGACCGTAGCGCTGCCGCCGGCGGGGATGGAAGCGGGGGCGATCACACAGCCGGCGGGCAGGTTGCAGCTCAGCGCAATGGTCGAGGGCCCGCCCACCGCGGCCGTCTGCACGGTGTAGACCGCCGGCTGGCCGGCTTCGACCGACAGGCTGTCCGGCGTCAGCGTCATGCTGAAGGTGGGCGGCGCGACCGCCGGAATGCTCCAGGCGCCGCGCCCGTGGGTGCCGGCGATCAGCGCGGGCGTGCCGCCGGTGTCGGTCAGCGCC
>DAIDIF010000114.1 GCA_027451805.1 Acidobacteriota bacterium | reverse complement strand
ACGCTCGGCCGGCCGGGGGCCCCGGGGCGCCCCGGCCAGCCGGGGCCGCGCCTCGTTGCTTGCCGGGGGCGGGCCGCCCTTCGGAGTTTCGCGGCCTTCTCGCGCCGACTTGGCCCACGGTGCCAACGGCGCGACCCCCGCTTCCGGAGCCGCCCTCCCGCTGGTCGGGCTGTGGCCGTGCTTCGATCCCCGGCAACGGACGCCCGCTGGCGCTCCGGGCGTCTCCCAGTTGCCGCGTACCGAGAGGCGCCTTGAGGGCGCCCCAGGGCGCGCGGCGGGCAGAATTACGATACCATCACAGCGTTGATATGCGCGCCCGCCCCCGCCGGGCAGGGCCGGCAGGCTCGCGCGAGCATCGCCGTGGCGAACGAACCCAGTCTGGCCACCTTGGTGCAAGCCGTTGAACACGGGGATACGGCTGCGGCGGGGGTGCTTTTTGCCTCGCTGTACGCCGAATTGCACCGGGTGGCGCAGCGCCAACTGAGCCGCCAGGCAGGGCCACTGACCCTGCACACCACGACACTGCTGCACGAGGCCTATCTTGAGATGGCGGACAAGGACGCCGCCGCGTTCCCCGACAGGCTGCGATTCCTGAGCTATGCGGCGCGGGTGATGCGCGGCCTGATCGTGGATTACGCGCGCAACCGCCAGGCCTTGAAGCGGGGCGGCGGGTTCGCGATCACATCGTTGGAAGGGGACGCCCCCGACGGCGCCGGCGGGGAGGAACTGGCCGGACTGAGCGCGGCGTTGGACACCCTGGCGGAGGTGGAACCGGACCTCGCGCACGTGGTCGACTTGAAGTTTTTCTGCGGGTTCAGCTTTGAGGAGATCGCCGCGATGCACGGGGTGTCGGAGCGCACGGTGCAGCGGCAATGGGCGAAGGCACGCATTTATCTGCACCGCGCGCTGCGGCCGGACCTGGAGATTTGACGCATGCCGGACGTGAATGCCGCGCTGTGGCGGGAAGCCAGCCCGTACCTCGACCAGGCGCTGGCGCTCGCCGGGGAGGAGCGCGAGGCGTGGCTGGCCGCACTGCGCGCCGACCGTCCGGAGCTGGCGGCGTTCGTGGCGGGTCTTTTGCAGGAACATCGTCAGGCGACGCAGGAGGGCTTCCTGGATCAGGCGCCGGTCTCCGCCGAGGAGGCGGCGGCGGAGGCGCGCAAAGGCCAGCGGGTGGGGCCGTATACGCTGCTCGGGCCGGCGGGAGAGGGCGGGATGGGCAGCGTGTGGCTGGCCGAGCGCGCCGACGGGCGCTTCGACCGCCGCGTCGCAGTCAAGTTCCTGCGCTTTGCGCTGGGAGGGCGCGGCGGCGCCGAGCGCTTCGCGCAGGAGGGGAGGATTCTGGGGCAGCTGGCGCATCCGCACATCGCCGAGCTGATCGATGCCGGCGTGACCGCGGGCGGCGAGCCGTACCTGGTGCTCGAATTCGTCGAAGGCGAGCCGATCGACGCATACTGCGACCGGCGCGGCCTGGGGGTGGAGGCGCGGCTGCGGCTGTTGCTCGACGTGCTGGAGGCGGTCGAGGCGGCGCACGCGCAGCTGATCGTGCACCGCGACATCAAACCGTCCAACGTGCTGGTGCGCGAGGACGGGCAGGTCAAGCTGCTCGACTTCGGCATCGCCAAGCTGCTGCGCGACGCCGACAGCGCGACCCCGGCGACGTTGGCGGGCGGAGCGGCGCTGACGCCGCGCTTTGCCGCGCCCGAGCAACTGACGGGCGAGCCGGTCACGACGGCGACCGACGTCTATGCCCTGGGGGTGCTGCTGTACCTGCTGTTGACGGGGCGTCATCCGGCGGGCGCCGAGGCGCAGTCGACCGCGGCGCTGGTCAAGGCGATTGTGGAGGTCGAGCCGGCGCGGGCCTCCGAGGCGGTGCAGGACGAGACGGCGAGGATGCGAGGCACGACGCCGGAGAAGCTGCGCCGCAGCTTGCGCGGCGACCTGGACCTGATCGTGGGCACGGCTCTGAAGAAGGCCCGGCGGGAGCGCTACCCGTCGGTAGCGGCCTTGGGCGACGATGTGCGCCGCTATCTACGGCATGAGCCAATCAGCGCGCGCCCGGACGCCGCCGTCTACCGCCTGCGCAAGTTCGTCCGGCGGCACCGGATTGGGGTGGCGGCGGCGGCCGGCCTCGTCCTGCTCGCAGCGGGGTTCACGGCGATGCAAGCCGTGGCGTTGCGGCGCATCACGCGCGAGCGCGATCGCGCCGACCGGATCGCGAACTTTATGACGGGCATCTTCAAGATAGCGGACCCGAACGAGCACACCGGGCAGGCCGTTACCGCCCGGGAACTGCTGGATAACGCCGCCACGTCGATCAACGCCACGCTCGGCGGCGACCCCGAACTACGCGCGCAGATGCTGCACGTGATGGGACGCGCGTACTTGAACATCGGGCTGTTTCCCCGCGCCGAAGCGCTCTTCCGGGCGGGCATCCGGGCGAGCCGGGCGATCGGCGGGCAAGACAGCCGCGATACGCTCGGCATGACGCACGATCTGGCCTGGGCGGTGCTGCAACAAGGCCGGGCGGCGGAGGCCGAGGACATCGAGCGAAAGCTGCTCGCAACCCAGCGCCGCGTACTGGGCCCAGAGACTGGCGCTACGCTGGCTACGATGGAGGAACTTGCCTTCACGATCTGCAACACCGGCAAGCGCGGGTGCGGGGAAGGCATCAAGCTGGTGCGGCACGTGCTGGCGCAACACGAGCGCACGGCGGGGCCGGATGCCTTCTACACGCTGGTCGATATGGACAACCTGGCGATCATGCTGGCGACCAATGGCCAACTGGCGCAGGCGATTACGGTGGAACAAGCGTCGCTGCGGCGGCATTTGCGCCGCTTCGGGCCGGAGAACATTGGCACGGTGAATGCGATGCTCGATCTGGGCGAATTTCAACGCGACGCGGGCGAGGAGGATGCGGCAAAGGCGACGCTGGAACAGTTGCTGGGGATCGAGACGCGAGCCTTTGCGCCGGACCAGGGCGAAACCGCCGCCACCAAATACGACCTCGCGGCCGTGCTGCTGCGCCAAGGCCAAAAGGCGAAGGCGGTGGCGATGCTGGACGCGGCGTTGACGGCCGATCTTCCGCCGCGCATTGCCCAGGGGCTGCCGACCGATCCGCTGTTCGCCGCGCTGCACGCCGACCCGCGGTTCCAGCGGCTGGTGGCCGCAGTGCGGAAGCGGTTCCCTCCCCCGGCTCAGCCCCCGCCCCGTTAGCACCAGCGGCTGTTAAGGCGCGGCAACTATAGCGCGGCCGGCTGTCGTCTTTTGCGCGGCGATTCCGATTATCGGATTAGAGGCGTTTTGCCGGGACGCAGGTCCCGGCGGCTGATCACTTTCGGGGAAGAGAGGCTTTATGCGGACGTTCGGCCACTTGGCGAAGTTGCGCTCCCGCAGGGGAGCGTTCGGCGGGTTGACGGTGGGGTGCGCGATGCTGGCGGCGCTGGCGGCGGGGCACGGCCAGCCCAGTTTTTTCGGGAAGTTCCTTCCAAACGGCGTGTTCTTCCCCAACCCCAATGGGGCATCGCAAACCTACAGCAGCAACGGCGGGATTGACCTGCGCGGACCGTTTTTTCAGAGCCTGGGGAGCAATGGGCGGACCTGCGCCAGCTGCCATACGGTTGCCGACGCGATGGGGCTTTCGGCCGCGACCGCGGAGCAGGTATTCCGGGCGACGCGGGGCATGGACCCGCTGTTCCGGCCGGTGGACGGCTCGAACTGCGATCACGATATCGACGTCAGCACGCTGGAGGGCCGGGAGGCGGCCTACAGTTTGCTGCGCACGCGCGGTCTCTTCCGCATTGCCATCGCGGTGCCGCCCAACGCGAATTATCGCGTGATGAGCGTCAGCAACCCCTATGGCTGCAACGACTCCGAGAACCTCTCGATGTACCGCCGGCCGCTGCCGGCGACGAATTTGCGCTTCCTGAGCGCGGTGATGAGCGACGGGCGGGAATCGTCCCCGCTGACGGGCACGCAGAAGATCACCTATGGCTACGACGCGCCCGCGCTGTTGAGCGACCTCGAGCATCAGGCGCTCGACGCCACCCTGGGCCATGCGCAGGCCAATGAGCCCGGCCCCACGGCCGCGCAACTGCTGGCGATCGCCCAGTTCGAACTGGGGCTGACCAGCGCGCAGTCCTTTGATCGCGGGGCGGGCCTGCTCTGGGCCGACGGAGCGAAGGGAGGGCCGGCGGCGCTGGTGGCGCAACCGTTTTTCATCAGCATCAATTCCAGCGTCAACCCATTGTTCCCGCTGTTGGAGCAGCCGGGAGGGTTGACGACGCCGGGGGACGGGCAGTTCACGCCGGCGATTTTCCATGCCTTCGACGCGTGGGCGAACCTGCCGCCCCGCGATTCGCGCGCCGCGATCGCGCGCGGCGAAGCCATCTTCAACAGCAAGACGTTCGCCATCACCGGGGTGGCGGGTTTGAACGACGCCGCCGCGCAGGGCGGGCTGGCGCCGGGCGGGATCGCCTCGATTCAGGGGACGTGCGGGACCTGCCACGACACGCCCAACGTGGGCGATCACTCCTTCGCCACGCCGCTCGACATTGGCACCGGCGATCCGGATCCGGGCGACGCATCCGTGAACCTGGGCGGGCTGGATATCGGCTACCTGCCCCGCATCACGGTTTGCAAACTCGATCCCAACACCGGGCAGCCCACCAGCGATTGCAAGACGACCAGCGATCCCGGCCAGGCGCTGATTGACGGCAACTTCGATCACGTGGGCAAGATCAAAGGGCCCATTCTGCGCGGGCTGGCGGCGCGGGCGCCGTATTTTCACAACGGCTCGGCGAAAACGCTGCTGGACGTGGTGCGGTTCTACGAGAAGCGGTTCGGGCTGGTGCTGACGCCGCAGGAGGAGTCGGATCTGGTGGCGTTTCTGCGGTCGCTGTAGCGCGGATCACGGCGATGCGGACGTTCGCGGAGATGCCGGCAAGCGTTCCGCGACCGCCGAACGCGCCGCCGGGCGCGAAAGACACGGGCGCTTTGCGCTTGGGCGCGGGGCCGGTGGTGGCTCCCGGCACGCTTTGACTGCGCGAGCCGGGTGCTCGCCGCGACACCCGCTTCTTATGCACGGGCGCTATCCGGCGGTGGCGGGGATTGGGGCGAGCGATTCGAGGAGACGATTGGTTTCGGCCAGGACAGCGGCGGCGCCGTTGACGGGGAAAGGGAACTTCAGGAGGCCGTCGGGCGCGAGCTGGGCGCCGCGGGTGCGGGCGACGAGGGCGGCGATGCGGGCGGGGTCGGCGGTGGCGGCCTGGGGGGCGAAGCGGAGCCAGAGCTGGTCGCGGCGGCGCTCGAGCGACTGCAGGCCGAGGGCGCGGGCGCGGGGCTTGAGGGCGGCGTAGGCGAGGAGGTTTTCGACCGGGGCGGGCGGGGGGCCGTAGCGGTCGCGCAGCTCGCGCACGACGTCGGCGCGGGCGGAGTCGGTTTCGGCCTCGGCCAGGCGCTTGTACATGCGCAGGCGCTGGTTCTCCTCGGGAACGTACTCGGGCGGGATACGGATGTCGAGGCCGAGGTGCATCTGGACGTCGAGCTCGGGCTGCACGGCTTCGCCCTTGAGCTCGCGCACGGTCTGCTCGAGCATTTGGACGTAGAGGTCGAAGCCGACGGCGTCGAGGTTGCCGCTCTGCTCGCCGCCGAGCATGTTGCCGGCACCGCGCAGCTCGAGGTCGAGGGCGGCGATCTTGAAGCCGGCGCCCAAGTCGCTGAACTCGCGCATGGCGGCGAGGCGCTTGCGGGCCAGCGGAGGAAGCTCGGCCTCGGCGGGGACCAACAGGTAGGCGTAGGCGCGGCGGTTGGAGCGGCCGACGCGGCCGCGCAACTGGTAGAGCTCGCTCAGGCCGAGGCGATCGGCGCGGTTGATGAGGATGGTGTTGGCGAGCGGGATGTCGAGGCCGTTTTCGATGATGGTGGTGGAGAGCAGGATGTCGGCCTGGTGCTCGACGAAGCGGAGCATGACGCGCTCGAGCTCGTCCTCGGGCATCTGGCCGTGGCCGACGGCGATGCGGGCCTCGGGGGCGAGCTTCTGCAGCAGGGCGGCGATCTCCCAGATGGAGTCCACGCGGTTGTGGACGAAGTAGACCTGACCGCCGCGGGCGAGCTCCTGGCGCAGGGCGGCGGCGATGAGGCCTTCGCTCCACTCGGCGACGACGGTCTGGATGGCCAGGCGGTCGCGGGGCGGGGTTTCGATGACGGAGAGATCGCGCAGGCCGGCGAGCGACATGTTGAGCGTGCGCGGAATGGGCGTGGCCGACATGGAGAGGACGTGGACTTCCTTTTTCAACTGCTTCAGGCGTTCCTTGTGGCGGACGCCGAAGCGCTGCTCCTCGTCGACGACGAGCAGGCCGAGATCGTGGAAGACGACGTCCTTGGAGAGCAGGCGATGAGTGCCGATGACGATGTCGAGCTTGCCGGCGGCGAGCTGCTCGAGGGTGAGCTTTTGTTGCGGGCGGGTGCGGAAGCGGCTGAGCTGGCCAACCGAGACGGGGAAAGCACGGAAACGCTCGCGGAAGGTCTGCTCGTGCTGGAAGGCGAGCACGGTGGTGGGGGCGAGGACGGCGACTTGGCGGCCTTCGCTGACGATCTTGAAGGCGGCGCGCATGGCGACCTCGGTTTTGCCGTAGCCGACATCGCCGACGACGAGGCGGTCCATGGGGCGGGAGGCTTCGAGATCGCGGCGGACGTCGGCGATGGCCTTGGCCTGATCCTCGGTCTCGGTGTAGGGGAAGGCGTCCTCGAACTCGCGCTGGAAGTTGCCGTCGGGCGGACAGGCGGCGATGGAGACGGCCTGGCGGGCGGCGTAGAGCTTGAGCAGCTCGTCGGCCATGTCCTGCATGGCCTTCTTGACGCGGCTCTTGCGCTGCGCCCATTGCGTGCCGCCGAGGCGGTCGAGCGCGGGCGCGGCGCCGCCCTCGGCGGAGCGGTACTTCTGCACCAGGTCCATGCGGGTGAGCGGGACGTAAAGCTTGGCGCCCTCGGCGTACTCCAAGATCATGAACTCGCCCGCGCGGGTGGCGGCGGCGGCGCCGTCGCCTTCGAAGTTCTTGAGGCCGACGTAGCGGCCGATGCCGTGCTCGACGTGGACGACGAAATCGCCGGGGGCAAGGTCGCGGAAGTCGCTGAGGAAGCTGCTGACGTTGGAGCGACGGGGCGGGGCGGCGTAGGAGCGGGCGGCGTCCTCCTGGAAGACGTCATTGGCGCCGAAGACGGTGAGGCCGGCCTCGGGCAAGGAGAAGCCGCGCGGCAGCGTGCCTTGCGCCACCACGGCGGCGGCGGCGGCGGCGGAGTGGTAGGCCTTTTCGGAGAGATAGTCGTCGCGGCTGCGCTCGGCGCGCCAGCCGAACTGGAAGGGCAGGCCGTATTCGGTGAAGAGATCGCCGAGGCGCTCGACTTCGCCGGCGTTGGCGCCGAGGAAGAAGAGGCGCTGGCCCTGGGCGAGCTGGGCGCGGGCTTCCTCCATCAGGCGCGGGATGGCGCCCTGGTAGCGGGGGGCGGGGCGGGAGGGGAAACTGAACGCGCGCGGCGGCGCCGCGCCGGCGGCGGCGCCGAGATGGCTCGGCCACCTCTCTCCGGAGCCGCCCTCCCGCTGGTCGGGCTGTGGCCGCGCCTCGATCCCCGGCAACGCACGCAGGCTGGCGCTCAGGGCGTCTCCAAGTTGCCGTGTTTCGAGGGCTTCGGCGGTCAGGTCCACCGGCTCGACGTTGAGCTCCTTGAAAGCGATGGTAGGGTGGGCGGCGAGGGAGGCGGCGAACTCTGCCGGGGTGAAGAAGATGGATTCGGGGGCGGGGCCATCGGGGACTTCGGCGTGGCGCTGGCGCAGGCGCTGCCACCAGCTTTCGAGCTCGGCGGCGACGAGATCGGGCTCGGAGACGACGATCAGGGGGCGTTCGGCGAGGGCGAAGAGGGTGTGGGCGAACCCCCGAAGGCCGGGGACGCGGTACTCCCAGCCGGGGCGGACGGCGCCGCCCAGGCGATCGCGCAGCTCCGCGGTGAAGGGGAGCGAGGTGAGCGGGAGAAGCAACGTTGAATCCACCGCCTGGATGGAACGCTGGGTGTCGGGATCGAACTCGCGCAGGGACTCGAGCTCGTCACCGAAGAGCTCGAGGCGGACGGGGCGGGCGGACTCCGGGCTGAAGACGTCCATGAGGCCGCCGCGGATGGCGAACTGGCCGGGCATCTCGACCGGCTCCTGGCGGGTGTAGCCGACGAGGGCGAGATGCTCGGCGAGGCCGTCCAGATCGAGCAGGTCGCCGCGGCGCAGGCGGCGGACGAGGCAGCGGTAGTGCTCCGGCGGCGGCAGGCGGGTGGCGGCGGCGACGGCGGGGGCGACGAGGAAGGGCAGCCCTTCGGTCCAGCGCCAGAGGGCGAGGGCGCGCTGCTCGAGGATGGCGGGATGGGGCGAGAGGCCCTCGTAGGGGTCATTCTCGAAGGCGGGCAGGGCGAGCGGGCGCTCGTCATCCTTGCCGGAAAGGTCGGCGAAGGTGGCAAGCACTTCGCGCCATTCTTCGGCGGTGCGGTTGTCGGGAACGAGGAGCAGCACCGGACGGCGGGCGAGGCGGTGGAGCAGGGCAGCGGCGAGAAGCTGCGCGGAGGGCACCACGCCGCGGATGACCGAGCTTTCCCCGCGCGCCCAGGCCTCGACCGCGGGCGCGAGCGGGGATTGGCGCGCCAGCGCCGTAAAGTATTCGCGCACGAAGTTGAGGGTCATGGTCTGGCGCGGGCCGCAACGCGAACCGATACTACTAGAGTGCCCTAAACTGTAGACAACGGGTATAGACCGGGATGCACGTACATGCCCATGGCGAAGACGGCTCGCGGCGGGCGCGGACCGCGCTGACGATCGGCGCGGCGGCGACGCTGGCGTACGTGGCGCTGGCGTTCGGGGTGGGGCTGCGGGCGCACTCGCTGGCGCTGATCTCGGAAGCCGGGCACAATCTGACCGATTTCCTGGCGCTGCTGCTGACCTGGGCGGGCGTGGTGCTGCAGGCGAAGCCGCCAACGGCAAGCAAGACCTACGGCTACCAGCGGGTGGGGGTGCTGGCGGCGCTGGCCAACGTGGTGAGCCTGTTCGTGATCACGGTGCTGATCGTGATGGAGGCGATCGCGCGGCTGCGGCATCCGCAGGCGGTCGAACCCTGGCCGATGCTGTGGGTGGCGGGGGCCGGGCTGGTGATGAACACCGGCATCGCCTGGATGCTGGAGCACGGACGCCGGGACGTGAACATCCGGGCGGCGTTTCTGCACATGCTGGGCGACGCGCTGGCGACCGGGCTGGTGCTGATCGGCGCGCTGGTGATCGCGCGCACGGGCTGGACGGCGGTGGACCCGATGCTGTCGCTGGCGATCGCGGCGCTGATCGTGATTTCCGGCTGGGGGGTACTGCGGGAGACGGTGAACATCTTGCTGGAGGGCACGCCGGCGGGGATGGAAGCTGAGGCGGTGGCGGCGGATTTGGCGGGCGTCGAGGGGGTGCAGGCGATTCACGACCTGCACATTTGGAGCCTGGGCTCGCAGGCGCACGCGCTGAGCGCGCACGTGCAGATCGCCGACATTCCGCCCTCGCGGAGCGAGGCGATCCGGCGGCGGATGTGCGAGCTGCTGGAGGAGCGGTATCAGATCGCCCACGCCACGCTGCAGTTCGAGCACACCGAGTGCGAAGGCTGCGCGATGGAGCAGGGGCGGGAACACGAAGGCGGCCACACGCACTGACGGCGGCGGACGCCGGCGACATAGGAGCGAAGGAGGCGAAATATGCCTGTGCAGATCGGCGCCCCGGCGCATTCATTCTCCGATCCAACCGGGCTGCTCTCCGATTGCCATCGCCGGATTGAGATGTTTCTTGGCGCGCTGGAGGCGGTGGCGAGCGGGGGCGGCGCGCGGTTGACCGAGGAGGGGGCGCGCTCGCTGGCGGCGGCGCTGCGCTACTTTCGCGAGGCCGCGCCGAAGCATAACGCGGACGAAGAAGAGTCGCTGTTTCCGCGGATGCGCCGTATCGGCGGGCCGGAAGCGGCCGCGGCGCTGGCGCGCCTGGCGGCGCTCGAGGACGAGCACCGCTGGGCCGAGCCGCTGCATGCCGAAGCCGACCGGCTGGGGCAGCGCTATCTCGCCGAGGGGCGGTTGACGGCGGCCGAGGCGGAGGCGTTGCGCGATACGGTAGGCCGGTTGGCGGCGATGTACCGCGAGCACATCCGGATGGAGGAGGAGGTGGTGTTTCCGGCGGCGGTGCGGATGTTGGCACCGGAGGACAAGGCCGCGATGGCGCGGGAGATGGCGGGGCGGCGGCGGGCGGGCGGCTGACGCCGGGCGCCGGTCTTGCGCGGGGCGGGGCGCGGGCGGGAACTGGCGATCAAGGCGCCTTCAAACAACCACAGTTAGCGAGCGGTAAGCTTAGCCTCGACCGACTTAAGAAAGCTATCCGCGGCGGTGAAGGCGCGCTGCGTGAGGTCTTTCATTTGTCCCTTCGCGGCGCTGCCGACGGGAGCGGTTCTTCGCCGCCCCCGGGTTCAGATCCATCTCATGCACAATCTGATTGCGGGCCACGAAGACATCGGTCAAGTTGGCGGGAAATATTTTTTCGCCGTCAAGCCCGAGCGCGTTCGCAACCTTGAGCGCGGCGTCACGCGACTGCAGGCTTCCTGAGGTGAGGTCTTCGATCCACTTAGTCGCGGCTTGCGCCCGCGGATCACGACTGGTCATGATTTCCGCAAGAAGCTTATAGTCCGGGCCGGTCGCGGTCGCGCTGCGCCGTGCCAGGAAAGTTCGCAGCCCCGACTCGACCTTGCGGTCTTCGCCGGCGGCGGGCTTGGCGTCCAATAAAATTGGCAAACATTCGGCTGTTATTTGCTTTAGCGTCGCGTCCAGGCCGGCGGTAGCAAAGGAGAGTACGAGCCGGGCGGGGCGATGCGCGGCGCGCTGCGTTGTCCTCGGTCGGCCGGCCGTCGTCACGTACATCCCTGTACGCTCCTAGGCCGGCCTCCCTGCGTCCTAGCATCGCTTGCGCCTCGCCCCTTCCAGAGCGTTGTACCCCGGCAGCGGGCCGCCCTGCGGAATTTCACAGCCCTGTCCCTGCGATCTCGCCCCGGTCAAGCTGGTGCGACTCGGGACCTGCCGCGTCATGGCCCGCAGGAGGTCCTGTTCAGCGTCAGTGCTGGCGCCGGTCTTCCCCTTTCGCGAGTCCTTGTAGGCCTGGAGGAAGGCACTGGCGGTTTCGTGCGCCTTCAGGAGCATGATCCGGGCGTCGTTTGTGCTTTCGTGAGGCCAGCTTAGGTCGGGACATCCGGAAAAGAGGCTCATCTTGGCACAAGCTCCCTGACGTCCTCGGCGCCCGGGGGGACCTCGGCGAACCCCGGCGAAGGCGGAGGGTCAGGCGGCTCGTGGTGGTTCGGCCGACCGAAATAGCGCGGCACGGAAACTACCGGGAAGAGCTGGCGATAGAGACGATTGCCGAAGATGGTCGCGTAGTAGCGGCCGCCATTATCCAGAACGCTTTCGTCGTCCTCGCCGGCGAAGCCAAGGAAGGCGCCCGACGGCTCGTAAACGAAGTCTCCGTCACGGAATGCTATCCACTCGCCGTACGAGTTGAATAGGTACTGCACCATGCCGCCAGTATATGCCGGACGAGGGCTGCGCGGGGGCCTCTGCGCCCCGCTCCGCCTCGGCTACTGTAACAGCGACGGGTGTCGGCGTTGGGGTCGGCTTCCTCGTCGGGGACGACGCTCGCCGCCGCCACCTGGTCGCCTTCGGCCATTGATTGAACGCGGGGCCGGCCGTGGCTGCGCCACGGCACCCGCTGCTTTGTACGGGCGGGGCTCTGTGGGGTCCCCCGAGTCGCCCCACGCCGCCCCGCCCTTGATGGCTATTGCAGCGGCAGCGGGGTGTCGGCGTTGGGGTCGGCTTCCTCGTCGGGGACGACGCTGGCCGCGGCGACCTGGTCGCCTTCCTCCAGGCGGAGGATGCGGACGCCCTGGGAGGCGCGGCCGACTTCGCGGACGGAGGCGCTGCCGCAGCGGATGATCTTGCCCTGCTGGCTGATGACCACCACCTCGGGGGTTTCCGACACCGCCATCACGGCGACCACTTTGCCGTTGCGGGCGGTGGTCTTGACGTTGATCACGCCGGAGCCGCCGCGGGTCTGGAGGCGGTACTCCTCGAGCGCGGTGCGCTTGGCGTAGCCGCTCTCGGTGACGCTGAGGATGAGCTGCTTGGGGTCGCCCGCCACCTCCATGCCGATGATGAGGTCGCCCTCGTCCAGGCGCATGCCGCGCACGCCCTGGGCGGTGCGGCCCATGGGGCGAACGTCGGTTTCGCGGAAGCGGATGCCCTGGCCCTCGCGCGTGGCGAGGAAGATCTGGCCCTTGCCGTCGCTGAGCTTGGCGTTGACCAGCTCGTCGGCCTTGCCCACGCCCATGGCGATGATGCCGCGCGCCATGGGGTTGGAGAAGTCCTTGACCGGGGTCTTCTTGATGGTGCCCTCGCGGGTGACCATGACGATGAACTCGTTGTCGCTCTCCAGGTCCTTGATCGGCAGCATGGCGCGCACCAGTTCGCCCTCCTGCAGCGCGACCAGGCTCTGCACCGCCTTGCCCTTGCCGGCGGCGGCGGCGTCGGGAATCTCGTAGACCTTGAGCCAGTAGACGCGGCCGGTGTTGGTGAAGACCAGGATGTAGGAGTGGGTGGAGGAGACGAAGAGGTGCTCGACGAAATCCTCCTCGCGGGTGCCGGCGCCGCGCCGTCCGCCGCCACCGCGGCGCTGCAGGCGGTAGGTGGAAATCGGCGTGCGCTTCATGTAGCCGGAGTGGGTGACGGTGATGGCGACGGTCTCTTCCTTGAGCAGGTCCTCGAGCGCGATCTCGGCGACGTCGCCCTGGATCTCGGTGCGGCGCGGGTCCTTGTCGCCGCCGAAGTCCTTGCGGATCTCCTTGAGCTCGTCGGCGATGACCGAGCGCAGCTTCTTGTCGCTGGCGAGGATGGACTCGAGCTCGGCGATGCGGAGGCGGATTTCGGCCAGCTCGTCGAGGATTTTCTGGCGCTCAAGGCTGGTGAGGCGGTGGAGTTGGAGGTCGAGGATGGCCTGGGCCTGCTTGTCGCTGAGCGCGAACTTGGCGACCAGCCCTTCCCTCGCCTCCTTGGGCGAGGCGGCGGCGCGGATGAGCTTGATGACGGCGTCGAGATTGTCCAGCGCGATCTTGTAGCCTTCCAAGACATGCTCGCGCTCGCGGGCCTTCTTCAGCTCGAAAGCGGTGCGGCGGCGGACGACATCGACGCGATGGTCGAGGAAGTGCTGGATGGCCTGCACCAAGCCCATTTCGCGCGGCTGGCCGTTGACCACGGCGAGCAGGATCATGCCGAAGCTGGACTGCAGGCTGGTGTGCTTGTAGAGCTGGTTGAGGACGAGCTCGGGCTGCTCGCCGCGCTTGAGTTCGAGCACGATGCGCATGCCGTCGCGATCGCTCTCGTCGCGGATGTCGCTGATGCCTTCGATCTTCTTTTCCTGCACCAGGCGGGCGATGGTCTCGATCAGGCGGGCCTTGTTGACCTGGTAAGGGATCTCGGTGACGACGATGGCCTTGCGCTCCTTGCCGATGGGCTCGACGGCGGCGCGGGCGCGCACCAGGAAGGAGCCGCGGCCGGTGGCGTAGGCCTGCTGCAGGCCGCCGCGGCCGAAGAGGATGCCGCCAGTGGGAAAGTCGGGGCCCTGGACGTGCTGCATGAGCTGGGCGAGCGAGGCCTTGGGGTTGTGCAGCAGCTCAAGCGCGGCGCCGATGACCTCGGTGAGGTTGTGGGGCGGGATCTTGGTGGCCATGCCGACGGCGATGCCGTCGGAGCCGTTGATGAGGAGGTTGGGGAGGCGGGTGGGGAGGACGGTGGGCTCTTCGGTGGACTCATCGAAGTTGGGCACCATATCCACGGTGTCCTTGTCGATGTCGCGCAGCATCTCCTCGGCGATTTTGGTGAGGCGGGCTTCGGTGTAGCGGTAGGCGGCAGGCGGATCGCCGTCCACGGAGCCGAAGTTGCCCTGGCCATCCACCAGGAGATAGCGCAGGTTGAAATCCTGGGCCATGCGGACGAGGGCGTCGTAGACGGCGGAGTCGCCGTGGGGGTGGTACTTCTTTAGCACTTCGCCGACGACGCCGGCGCACTTGGAAAACTTCTTGTTGGAGAGCAGGCCCTCGCTGAACATCGCGTAGAGGATGCGGCGATGCACCGGCTTGAGGCCGTCGCGCACGTCGGGCAGGGCGCGGCCGACGATGACCGACATGGCGTAGTCGAGATACGACCGGCGCATCTCGTCTTCAATGTTGACCGGCAGGTGCGGATTGGCCCCCTCGGGATTGGCCGGGTTGTGCCCGTTGAGGGGAATCTGGCTGTCGTCGTCGCTGGCCATAAGTACTTATTTTACCCTGATTTAGCGCATTCTTGCCAGCCCGGGAACAACCCTTGGGGACGGGTGGGGTTAACGTTGATCGGGAGCTGAAGCGGATGGCGAAAATCCGGATGACGGGGCTGGGGCTGGCGCTGGCGGCGGGCATGGCGGGAGCGGCGGCGGGGCAGCAACCGGCGGCGCAGCCTGCGGCCCAACTTAGCCGCCAGGAACGGGTCACGCAGGCGCTGGACCGGCTGAGCTGGGGGATTACGCCAGGCGAAGTGCAGCAGGTGGAGCAGACCGGACTGCGGAAGTGGATCGAACAGCAGTTGCACCCGTCGAGCATTCCGGAGAATCCGGTCTTGACGGCGGCGCTGGCGCCGCTGGCGACGCTAAGGATGACGCCGGCGGAGGTGATCGCGAACTATCCACCGGGCGGAGTGATCGTGCAGATGGCGCGCGGACTGCGGCCGCTGCCGCAGGACGAGCGGCTGCGGCGGGTCGTGGAAGGGGAGATCGAAGCGTTCCGGCAGCGGCAGCAGGCGGGCGGGAAGGGAGCGGCGCGCGGACGCGGCAAGCGAGGGCGCGGCGGCGCCGAGGTGGGCGAACCGGTGGTGATGGGCGCGCCGGCGCTGCGCTCGTTCCTGACGCCGGAGCAAGTGCAGGCGATCGAGACGGGCGGGCCGCGGCAGCGGGTGGCAGCGCTGGAGAGCCTGCCGCGGGCGGCGCGCGAGCGGGTGCTGGAGAGCCTGCCGCGGGGCGAGGCGCGGCAGTTGGCGGTGTGGCTGCCGCTGGAGCAGGAGCGAAGGATCGCGTATTTCCTGATGCCGCAGCAGGTGGTGACGCTCGATCTGGACGGCGCCAAGGTGCTGCGGGCGGTGTACACGACACGGCAGTTGCAGGACGTGCTGACCGACTTCTGGGTGAATCATTTCAACATTGACATCGCCAAGGGACCGGATCGGGAGTATTTGGAGGCGTACGAGCGCGAGGCGATCCGGCCGCACGTGCTGGGCAAGTTCAGGGACCTGTTGGTGGCGACGGCGGAGACGCCGGCGATGATGTACTACCTGGACAACTGGCAGTCGGTGCGCGCGGGGTTCCGGGGACGGGGGATCAACGAGAACTACGGGCGGGAGCTGATGGAATTGCAGACGGTGGGGGTGAACGGCGGCTACACGCAGAAGGACGTGGATGAAGTCGCGCGCTGCTTCACCGGCTGGACGATCCGCGGGCCGCTGCGGCAGGCGACGTTTTTCTACAACCCGCGGCTGCACGACAACGGCGCCAAGGTGGTGCTGGGGCACTCGATCGCGGCGGGCGGGGGGATGAGCGACGGGCTGAAGGTGCTGGCGATTCTGGCGGCGAGCCCGGCGACGGCGCACCACATCTCCTACGAGCTGGCACAGCGGTTCGTGGCGGACGCGCCGCCGGCGGGGTTGGTGAACGCGATGGCGGCGACCTACCTGAAGACGGACGGCGATCTGCGGCAGGTGATGGAGACGATGATCGCCTCGCCCGAGTTCTGGTCGCCGCGCTATTACCGCGACAAGGTGAAGTCGCCGCTCGAGCTGGTGGTGTCGTCGGTGCGGGCGTTGGGGGCGGATGTGAGCAACCCGACACGGCTGGCGCAGATTATCGCGGGCATGGGCGAGCCGCTGTACGACAAGCAGCCGCCGACGGGCTATCTGAACACCGGCGACGCCTGGGCCTCGACCAGCGGACTGGTGGCGCGGATGAACTTCGCGCGGCAGTTGGCGGCAGACGCGATTCCGGGGGTGCAGGTGGATTTGACGCAGTTCCAGCCGGGGACGGGGACGCTGCCGGAGGTGGAACGCAGCCTGCTCGCGGGATTACTGGAGAATCAGGCGGGGCCGGGAACGAACGCGGCGATTGAGAAGATGATGCGGAGCGCGCCGGCGTGGGCGGATCGGACGGCGGCGACGCCGGCGGAGGTGTTCAACCTGGCGGCGCTGATGCTGGCGTCGCCGGACTTTGAGGAGAAATGACGATGCAGCGACGGATCTTTCTGAAGAACTCGGCAATGGCGATGGTGGGGATCGGGGCGTTGCCGACGTGGCTGGCGAAGTCGGCGTGGGCGAGCACGGTATCCGGGCGGAAGAAGATCCTGGTGGCGGTATTCCAGCGCGGGGCGGCGGACGGGCTGAACGTGGTGGTGCCGTACGGCGAGCCGGCGTATTACGCCGGGCGGCCGACGATCGCGATTCCGCGGCAGGAGGTGGTGGACCTGGACGGGTTCTTCGGGCTGCATCCGGCGCTCGGGGCGCTGCAGCCGCTGTGGCGGGAGCAGCAATTGGCGGCGATTCACGCGGCGGGCTCGCCCGACCCGACGCGCTCGCACTTCGACGCGCAGGATTACATGGAGTCGGGGACGCCGGGGACGAAATCCACGGAGAGCGGGTGGCTGAACCGGGCACTGGGATTGGACCGGCACGCCGGGCGGTCACCGCTGCGAGCGGTGGCGATGGGGCCGCAGGTGGCGCTGACGCTCGAGGGGCGCGCGCCGGCGGTGGCGATCAATAACCTGAGCGCGTTCCGGCTGAACGGGCGCGGGGCGGCGGCGAACGCGCTGGATGCGGACTTCGAGGCGATGTACGACGCGAGCAGCGACGCGATCCTGCGGCCGGCGGGGGCGGATGCGTTCCGGGCGCTGGGGATGCTGAAGGGGCTGGACGCGGCGCGGTACCAGCCGGCGGCGGGGGCGAACTATCCCAACGCGCCGATCGGGCAGCGGCTGCGGCAGTTGGCGCAGTTGATCAAGGCGGATGTGGGCGTGGAAGTGGCCTTTGCCGACGTCGAGGGGTGGGACCATCACGTGGCGGAGGGGAACACGCAAGGGCAGTTGGCCAACAGCCTGCGCAACCTGGGCGACGCGCTGGCGGCGTTCTGGCTCGATTTGGGGCCGCGGCAGCAGGAGGTGCTGGTGATCACGATGTCGGAGTTCGGGCGGACGGTGCGGGAGAACGGCAGCCGGGGGACCGACCACGGGCACGCCAACGTGATGTTCGCGCTGGGCGGGGATGTGCACGGCGGGAAGGTGTACGGCGATTGGCCGGGGCTCGAGGAGGAGAAGCTCTACCAGGGGCGAGACCTGGCGGTGACGACGGATTTCCGCGACGTGCTGAGCGAGGCGGTGGAGGGGCACCTGGGCGTGGCGGATCTAGGCGGGGTGTTTCCGGGGTTTGCGGCGGATGCGCGGCGGTTCCGCGGGTTCCTGCGCGGGCGCGCTACGATGGGGGCATGAGCGACGACGCGTTGCGGTATCCGATCGGAAAGTTTCAGCGGCCGGGGGCGGTGAGCCAGGCCGAACGCGACCGGTATTTGACCGATATCGAAGAGGCGCCGAGGCGGCTGCGGGCGGCGGTGGTGGGGCTGACGGCGGAGCAGATGGACACGCCGTATCGCGAGGGCGGATGGACGGTGCGGCAGGTGGCGCACCATCTGCCGGACAGCCACCTGAACGCGTACGCGCGGATGAAGCTGGCGCTGACGGAAGACACGCCGACGATCAAGCCCTACGACGAGGCGCGCTGGGCGGAATTGAGCGACTCGCGCACCACGCCGGTGGAGACGTCACTGGCGATGATGGAGGCGCTACACGAACGCTGGGGGCACCTGCTGCGGGGCATGCGCGAGAGCGATTTTGGGCGGAAGGTGATGCATCCGGAGATGGGCGCGCTGACGGTGGACGACTTGCTGGCGCTCTACGCCTGGCACGGGCGGCACCACGTGGCGCAGATCACCGGGCTGCGGCACCGCCGGGGGTGGTAGCAGAGGATCGCGAGCAGATCGGGCGCGGGCCCAGGCATGGCGGAGTTCCTCGATCGAGCGGAGGGTGGACTGCAAGGCCTGGAGGCGCTCGGCGGGAGTGAGGGAGAGCATCCAGCGGATGAGGGTGAGGTCGACGCCGTCGGGGCTGTGGGTGGGCAGCAGGCGGCCCGGCGGGTGTGCGGCCATGTGCTTCAGCGTACCGCAAGCCGGAGGCGAAAGCGCGCTGAGGCGGGGCGCAGATCACGGGGCTGCGGCACCGCCAGGGCTGGTAGCGGCGCTACGCGGGGCCTAGTGTTGGTTCAGCAGCGCGGTCCAGTTCAGGATGAGACGCGGCCCCTCGGCGTGCGCGGGAGCGGGCGCCGGCCCCACCGGCTGCACCATCAGAAAACGCCGATCATGCGGCGAGACGGCGTAATCGGGGGGAGCGTCGGTGCTGCGGGCGCCCTGGGGGGCGGCGTCCCAGTGCAGGAAATCGCCTGCGAACAACTCCACCGGCCTGGCGGCGGAAAACGTGGGCGTGGTGCGCACGGCCGCCGCCATCATGGCATTGCCGGCACGGTAGAAGAGTTCGCGGCCGCTGTGCGCCCACAGCGGCTCGCTGCCACCGTCGGCGGAAATCTGCCATCGGGCGCCGCGGCCGGAACTGGCTTGCACGTAGACCTGGCTTTGGCCGGATTCGTCGGAGACGTAGGCGATCCAGCGTCCGTCGGGAGAAAACGCCGCAGCGGCGCGGCGGCCGGGGCCGGGCAGCAGGGGCTGCGGCGCGCCTCCGCCGGCGAGGGGAATGGCCATGAGGGTGCTGTTGGTCGCGGTGATGTTGCTGAAGACCAACTGCCCGTCCGGGGAGACGGAGTCGGGGATCTGGAACTGGCTGCCGGAGGACAAGCTCACCTGCCGCCCGCTTCCGTCCACACGGCGCTTCACCAGCCCTTCGTAGCCGTTGCGCATCGTGTCGTAAATCACGCTGTTTCCGTCTGGCGTGAGGATGGGGCCCGACGGGCCCGTTCCCAGTTGCAGCGGCGACAGAGTGCCGCGGCCGATGTCATACAGCCAGATGCCCGGATGCCGGCCCAGGCGGTTGACGACCACCGCTTTTCCGCTGGGCAGGAGGCGGGGAAAGGCATAGGGGTGGCTGGCGCCGGTGAGCGGCTGCACGGCGCCATCGCGGGCGACCCAGACCAGGCGGTCCTGGCGCGGGGGCGGCCGATTCGCGGCCGGGATGTAGAGGAGCGCGCCGGTGCGCGAGAAACTAAACTGCGCGCCGCCGCTATAGAGTTCGGTCATGACGCCGCGCAGGACCGTGATCGGCGGTCCGGCGACCCGCAAGCTGGACGGATCGAAGCGCACCGCCAGCAGGTCGGCGCCGACCACGTAGACGATATAGCCGGGGGCGAGATAGCGCGGATAACTACCATCCTGAATGAGGACGCGGTAGCGCCCGGTCGCCAGCGACACCACGGCGATGGCGGAGTGGTGGAGAGGATCGCCGGCGCGGCTGACCACATTGAAGAGCGCGTGCGTGCCGTCCGGCAGGAGATCGGGCCAGCGGTGGGATCGGCTGCTCGGATCGGGCGGCGCGCCGAGCCGGGTGATTTGCCGGGGCGTGCCGCCGGTGGCGGGCACGCTGTCCAGCGGACTGTAGGGCGTCGGCGTGAACAGGATCGCGCCGTTGGCGCCCCAGGCGGCGCCGCGCGCATCCGGAGCGCTGCACACGGTCACGGGCGCGCCGCCGCTGATGGCGATCGTCTTCAGTTTGCCGCCGGCAAAGAACCCGAGCCATTGGCCGTCATAGGAAAAAAAAGGATCGTCCGCGCCATCGGTTCCCGGCAGTTGAACGCCGTGGGGCTGAGCGAGGGCCCGGACCCAGAGGTGGCTGACGTGGCCGTCCCAGCCCACGTAAGCCATGTGGCTGCCGTCGGGAGAGAGCACCGCTCCCGCCCCCAGGCGCGTACTAATGGCCGCCGCTGCCGGCGGCGCCAGGGTGAAGCGCATCAACGGCGCTGTGGGTTGGGGCGCGCGGGCGTGCTGCGC
The DNA here is from genome assembly GCA_027451805.1 of Acidobacteriota bacterium. Lineage (GTDB taxonomy): Bacteria > Acidobacteriota > Terriglobia > Terriglobales > SCQP01 > SCQP01. The sequence continues at coordinate 4,046 of DAIDIF010000114.1, read as the reverse complement.
CCAGAGCACCGCAGCCAGAACCGCGGCCGCAGCGATCGCCCAAGGGAGCGCGCTTCGCCAGAGCCGGCGCCCCGCCGGGGGTCGCGGTGGGTCCAATCCCGGCGGCGCGGCAGCGGGGACCGCGGGGCTGAGGGCCTCGTCGAGGGCGATGCGCGCGTCGCCGATGTCGCGCAAGCGCTGCCGGGGATCCTTCTGCAAGCAGCGGAGCAGCAAGGCGGAGATCGCCGGCGGGGTGGCCGGGGGCAGCGCCCGCCAGTCCGGCTGTTCCTTGACCACGGCAGCGAGGATCTCGGCGATGCTTTCGCCGTCGAAGGCCTTGCGGCCGGCCAGCATTTCAAAGAGCACGCAGCCGAAGGCCCAGATATCGACGCGGCGATCCACGGGCTTGCCCTTGGCCTGCTCGGGGGCCATGTAGGCGGCAGTGCCGAGGATGATGCCAGCCTGGGTGGCGAGATGGCTGAGGGTGGGCGAGGTGGACGGGTCGGCGGCGGAGACGTCGCCGGCGAGGGCTTTCGCGAGGCCGAAATCGAGGATCTTCGCCGCGCCCTGGGGAGTGACGATCACGTTCGCGGGCTTCAGATCGCGATGCACGATGCCGCGCTCGTGGGCGTACTCAAGCCCCTCGGCGATCCCGCGGGCGATGGGAAGCGCTTCATCCGGCGGGATTGCGCCGAGCGCAATGCGGGCGGCCAGGGTCTGGCCTTCGACCAGTTCCATGACCAGGGCGGGGACGCCGGCGGAATCCTCAAAGCCGTAAATCGCGGCGATATTCGGATGATTGAGCGAGGCCAGGACTTTGGCTTCGCGGCCGAAGCGGGCGATGCGCTCCGGGTCGGCCGCCAGTGCCGGGGGCAGGACCTTGAGCGCGACGTCGCGGCCGAGCTTCGCATCACGGGCGCGATACACCTCGCCCATGCCGCCGGCGCCGAGCGCGCCGGTGATTTCGTAGGGCCCGAGTCGTGTTCCACCGGCAAGGGGCATGGTTGGCGCTTCGCTGGAGGCTACGGCACCAGCGCGGGTGAGATTACTATAGCGCCACGGCTTCGCCGCGCCCTCTTTCCCAGCCGAAGAAGCGGCGGTAGAGGGCGAGGTTGAAGACGGTGATGACAAAGTACAGCTCGAAGGGGAGGTGGAAGTCGGCGTCCTCGAAGAGGTAGCCGGTGAGGCCGACGGCGCCGGCGGAGGCGGCGAGGCGGGTGACCTGGTTGAGGCCGAGGGCGCGGCCGGTTTCCTCGGCGCCGACGCGGGCGGTGAGGGCGGTCTGCTGGGCGGGGAGGGCGGCGACGCGCAGGCCGGGGGTGAGGACGTAGATGGCGAGCGCGACCCAGAGGATGTGAACGAAGGGCAGGAGCAGGACGAGCGCCGCGCCCAGGCCGCGGGTAAAGACGATGGAGCGGACGAAGCCGAAGCGGCGCTCGAGCCAGGGGGCGGCGAGCAGCGCGACGGCGGCAACCAGGCCGGCGACCAGGCCCCAGACCGCCATGCTGCGCTTGGGCAACGCGAAGATCAACACGAAGAACGGAATCAGGAAGGGCGTGATCAGGCCCTGGGAGAAGCCGTTGATCAGGCCGGTGAGGGAGAACTGGCCGATGGTCTTGAGGCTGGGCATGGCGGCGATGCGGCCGCGCGACTCGGGCACGTGCATCCAGATCAGCGGCAGCATGCCCACGGCGCTGACGACGGTGGCGGCGAGGAAGGCGTGCTGGAGGCTGAGCCAGCGGTCCATGAGGGCGCCGACGGCGGAGAGCACGCCGCTGAAGAAGCTGAACCAGGAGAACCAGTGGGTGCGCCGGTTTTCGCGGGTGAGGCTGGCGATGAGGGTGCTCTGGATGGGCTGGGCGGCGCCGCCGACGCCGCCGCCCATGAGCGAGCCGGTGGCGGAGTAGCCGCCCAGGAGGGCGGCGGCGAAGATCATGGGGGTGGAGTGGCTGACGAGGATGAGGGCGGAGCTGAGGGGCAGGGTCAGGCCGGCGAGCCAGAGGGAGCGGCGGCGGCCCCAGAGGTCGGCGAGAAAGCCGACGGCGAGGCCGGCGGCGGCGGTGGCGAGAGCGGCGGCGGCGTAGATGACGCCGAGCTCGAGCGCGCCCGCCTGGCGCAGCACGAGGTAGGGGAAGGCGAGGATGATCATGCCCGCCGCCAGGCTGCGGCCGACGCGGAAGAGCAGCAGCAGGACGATCTGGTGACGGGGAACCATGCAGGGCGGCGGTACTTCGATTATATGCCGGCGCGATTGCCCGCCCGCGGCCGCAGGTGTATGGTGGGTGTATGGCGCGACTGATCTCAACCACGGTGCGGCTCGAGCCGGACGATGTGCGCGCGCTACGGCGGGCGCGGGCGGACGGGCGCTCGGCGTCGGAGCTGATCCGGGCGGGGCTGCGCGTGGCGGCGGCGCGCTACTACCGCGGGCGGCGGCCGCCGAAGACCCGGCTGTTTGAGTCCATCCACACCAAGCTGGGCGAGGAGAGCGAGCTCTTTCGCGAGCTGGAGCGGTGAGCCGGGCCCTCATCGCCGACACCGGCGGGCTGTTGCGCGCGCTGGCGCGCGGCCCCGGCGGCGAGGCCAGTTTCCCCGCATTCGAGGCGGCGTTGGTGGAGGCGCGGGTGGTGCATGTACCGGCGCTGATCCTGGCGGAAGTGGACTACTTCCTGCGGGACGACCGGGCGGCGGCGCGGGCGCTGCTGGCGGATATTCTCGACCCGAAGTCACGCTACGAACTGGCGCCGCCCTCGCCGGAAGACTTGGCGCGGGCGATGGCATTGGACCGGAAATTCGCGGAGCTGAACCTGGGGCTGGTTGACGGCAGCGTAGCCGCGACGGCGGAACGGTTGGGAACCTATTGCGTGCTCACCACCGACCGGCGCGCCTTTGGCGCCATCCGGGTCGGACGGGCTTACGACCGCCGGCTCACACTTGTCCCCTAGGTGGTGAAGGCGATTTCGAGCGCGAGCTGGCGCGTGGGGGCGCGGGAGTAGCCTGCCGGCGCGGGCCGCCGCACCCCGCGTTATGATCGGGAGCAGTGGACGTTTTTGAAGAGATCGTGGGGCTGCGGCGGGCGGGGCGGAAGGGGGCGCTGGCGACCATCGTCGCGGTGCGCGGCAGCATTCCGTCGTTTCAGACGGCGAAGATGCTGGTGCGGGACGACGGCTCGATCGCGGGCACGATCGGGGGCGGGTGCGTGGAGGCGGAGGTGTGGGAGGCGGCGCGGGAAGTGATCGCCGCGGGCAAGCCGCGGACGCTGCGCTTCGACCTCAACCAGAACCCGAAGTACGACACCGGGCTGGTGTGCGGCGGCTCGCTGGAGATCTTCATCGAGCCGGTCGAGCCGCCGGCGCGGCTGACGATCTTCGGCGCCGGGCACGTGGGGCAGGCGCTGTACCGGGCGGCGGCGAACGCCGGCTTTGAGGTTGGGGTGGTGGACGACCGCGAGGCGTACGCCAACCGGGAGCGGTTCCCGGAGGCGCGCGAGGTCATCGCGGCGCCCTATGAGCAGGCCTGCGCGGGGCTGACGCCGGGCGAGCACGACTATCTGCTCATTGTCACGCGCGGGCATCACGACGACATGCGGGTGCTGCGCTGGGCGGTGGGGACGGCGGCGGGCTACATCGGCATGGTGGGATCGCGGCGCAAGGCGATCAGCATCGCGAAGGAGCTGACGGCGGAGGGGATTCCGGCGGAGTGGCTCGAGCGGGTACACTCGCCGGCGGGGCTGGCCATCGGGTCGGTGACGCCGGAGGAGATCGCGGTGTCGATCGTGGCGGAGATGATCGCCCTGCGGCGCAAGGTGGAGACACCGCTGCCGCACCTGAGCCGGGGGGAGCACGCGCCGGCGGCGAAGTGAAGACCGCGGGGGTGATTCTGGCCGCGGGCGCATCGCGGCGGATGGGGCGGGAGAAGGCGCTACTGGCGTGGCAGGGGGGAACGCTGCTGGGAGCGGCGCTTGCGGCGCTACGGCCGTTTTGCGACGCGGTGATCGTGGTCGCCGGGCGAAATCTCGTGACGCTGCGGGCGACGGTGGAAGCGGGCGGGGCGGTGGGGGCGCATAATCC
>DAIDIF010000113.1 GCA_027451805.1 Acidobacteriota bacterium | reverse complement strand
CAGACCATGGGCGCGCCCCGCCAGAGCAGCGCCGAAGGCCTCCCCGGCGGCGCCATCAACATCACCATTGACGGCATCTCGGCGCAGTGGCAGTCGGGCAAGTCGGGCGATCCGATCTTCACCATGATCAGCCCCAACGTCAGCGACACCGCCGAGTTCGACGTCACCAGCGCCGCCGGCTCCGCCAACCAGACCGGCGAGGGCGCGGTGCAGATCAACATCACCAGCCAGCGCGGCACCAACCAGTGGCACGGTTCGCTGTTCGACTACTTCCGCAACAGCGGCCTCAACGCCAACAACTACTTCAACAACCTCGCCGGCCAGCCCCGCCCCTTCCTCCAGTTCAACCAGTGGGGCGGCAGCATCGGCGGCCCCATCCTCAAGAACAAGCTGTTCTTCTTCGCCGACTGGAGCCAGTTCTCCACCCCTGACGCCGCCACCCAGACGCCCACCATCCTGACCCAGCAGGCCGCGCAGGGTGTTTTCTCCTATAACCCGAAAACGCCCCAGGCGGCCGCGCCCAACGCCTGGACCACTTGTACCGGCTCGGGTGCCACCCAGGTGTGCAACGCCAACCTGCTGCAGATGGTGAACACCACCCAGAACATGAACGTCAGCGCGGACCCGTTCATGGCGACGACGCTCGGCAACATGCTGAAGTCCGCCGCCGCGCCGGGCGTCACCGTGTCCACCCCGCCGAGCCTGTACCAGGAACAGCTGGCGTTCCCCTCCACCGGCAGTGACAAACAGCAGAACCCCGATTTCCGCCTCGACTACAACATCAACCAGAACAACTCGCTCGAGTTCGACTACCACATGAGCCGGCTGATCATCTATCCCGCCGACCTCAATGGCGGAGCGCCCACCTATCCGATCGCGCCCTACGTCTCCAACCAGTACGGCTACGGCGCCGACCGCGCCATCTGGGCCGCGGCCTGGCGCTGGGCGGTCACCCCGGACTCCAGCAACGAGCTGCGCGTCGGCTTCCAGAACAGCCCCTCAAGCTTCAGCTACAAGCAGACCAACGCGCTCTACCCGCAGATCAGCAGCAACCTGGGCAGCATTCTGATGCAGCCCATCCTGCCCGGCGAGGTCACCAATCCGTACCACCATTACGGGCCGTCCTTTGAGTGGGACAACGTCTACCAGTTGAACGACAACTTCGCCTGGGTGCGCGGCAACCACAGCATGAACTACGGCTTGACCATCAGCCGCGCGCACTACTCCCAGATGAGCGCCAGCAACGCGGTGTCCACCGTGCACATCGGGCTCAGCAACCTCGACCCCGCCAACAGCGCCTTCACCAGCGCCAATATGCCCGGCATCGGCGGCGCCGACCTCTCCGCCGCGCAGGACATCTACGCGATGGTCTCCGGCACCGTCTCCGGATACAACTCCAGCGTCGCCTTCAATCCCGCCACGCGCCAGTTCGTCACCGGCTTGCCGGGCGTCAGCAGCTATCACCAGACCGACCTCGGCATCTATGCCGCCGACAGCTGGCACGTCAGGCCGAACCTGACCTTCAACTACGGCCTGCGCTGGCAGTACGAAGGCACGCCGGTGGACAACTACAACGAGTACTTCATGACCCAGGGCGGCGCCTACGCCGGCGCCTATGGCATCTCCGGTGTCGGCAATCTGTTCCAGCCCGGCACCCTGAGCGGCTCCACGCCGGTCTTTGTCAACGATCTGGGCAAGCAGTGGTACAACAACTGGTACAAGGGCTTCGCCCCCAGCGTGGGCATCGCCTGGCAGCCCAACGGCGGCTGGTTCGGCAACAACGGCGAGACCGTCATCCGCGCCGGCTACTCGATCGCCTATGATCGCGAGGGCCTGGAGAACTTCGGCAGCATCGCCGGCGGCAACCCCGGCTACTCCGGCAGCCAGTTCGCCAGCCCCGGCAGCGCTGCCGGCTCCGGCCTGTTCCCGGCCGGCTCCGTGAATGTCAACGGCCTCGTCACCGGGAGCCCCATGCCGGACGTGGCACAATCGCCGGCGGCGTTCTCCTCCAGCTTCCCGATCACGCCCGCGGCCAGGCAAGCCGTCAACGCCTTCGATCCCAACTTGCACATGCCCTACATCGAGAGCTGGACGGTCGGCATCCAGCGCCAGCTCGGTGCGCATACCGCGGTCGAGGTGGACTACGTCGGCAACCACGGCGTCGGCCTCTTGCAGCAGTTGAACCTGAACGAGGTCAACATCTTCCAGCCCGGCGCGAATAACTTCCTCAACGAGTTCAAGCAGGCGCAGACCAACCTCACGGTCTGCGAGGCCAATCCGGCCTGCTCCAAGAGCCCGACATTCGCGAACACCGGCTTGGCCGGCCAGGGCGCGGTGCCCATCCTGACCGCGGCCTTCAACAAGGCCGGCAACGCTCCCGGCGGCGTCGGCCCGCAGACGGTGGGCGGTTTCTCCAGCGGCAGCTTCATCAGCAACCTGCAAAACGGGCAGGCCGGCAGCATGGCCAACGCCATCGCCAACAACTACACCTACTGGCAGAACTTCAGCGGCAACGGCTACCCGAGCAATCTCTTCGAGGTCAACCCGGATGCGCAGGGCGGTTCCTACTTTATGTACAACTCCCTGCAGTCCACCTACAACGCGATGGTCATCGAGGTGCGCCATCGTCCGGTGCACGGGCTCATGCTCGATGCCAGCTATACCTGGAGCCACAGCCTTACCAACGACTGGCAGCGCAGCGGCGCCAACTTCCTCAACCAGGTCACGCTGCGCGATCCCAGCCTGCTGAACGGGCCCGCGCCGTTCGACATCCGCAATGCCCTCAAGCTCCAGTCGCTCTGGAACCTGCCCTTCGGCAAGGGCGAGCGCTGGGCCAATGGCGGCGGCTTCCTGAACAACGTCATCGGCGGCTGGGCGTTCGACAGCAACATCATCCTGCAGAGTGGCCGGCCGGGCTTGGTGGTGGGCGGCCTCGGCGGCACCTTCAACCAGGGCGACGGGGGCGTGAGCCTCAACGGCATTTCCGTCCAGTCCCTGCAAAACGAGCTGGGTGTTTACAAGACCGCCAGCCCGGCGCCGGGAGCGGTCTGGTACGTGCCGCAGAACCTACTCGGACCCAACGGGCAGAAGAGCAATACCGCCATGCTGGCGCCCTGCACCACGGCGGGCGCGCTTTGCCAGCGCATGTTCCTCTACGACGCGCCCTTCTTCATGCCCGATCTGTCGCTGGTCAAGACCACCCAGCTGACCGAGCGCGTCGGCCTGAACCTCCAGTTCCAGTTCCTGGATGCGTTCAACAACGCCAACTTCTTCTGGACCGGCGCCGCCGAGACCTTCGGCACCGCGGGCAACAACCTGTCCAGCAACCTCTTCGGCCGCATCACCAACGCCTACTCGGCGCCGGATTCCACCAGTGAGACCGGCGGCCGCACCATCCAGATCGTGGCCCGGCTCGTCTTCTAGCCGGAGCCCGATCCAAAAGCAATGCGGCGGCGGACCCCGGTCCGCCGCCGCTGTTGCGTTCGTGCCCGTGACTACCGTGTTTCGGGCGCCCCCGGGGCGGCGGGCAGAGAGTTCTTCCGTTGCAAGATGCGAGTGGAAATAAGGAAGAGGATCGCCCCCAGCAACAGGGCGGCCATGCCCACGATGAATTCTTCCTTCCCGACGCCCAAGAGCATTGACGCTGAAAAGACAAGCGCCAGGCTGGGGATGAGCGGGCCGAAGGGGAGCCGGAACCCAGGCGGATCCAGGTCGTGATCAAACTTCCGCCGGCGCAGGATCAGGGTCGAGCCGCATACGCTGAGGTAGACGAGCAGCCGCGCCATCGCGCTCGCCGCGGCCAGTTCCTCGAAAGAGCCGGAGAGGGCGAGGATCAAAGCGGCAGCCGAAGAGAAAATGATCGCATTCGCAGGGGTCCGAAACGTCCGGTGAATCTTGCCGAAGAAAGCGGGCAGGTCGCCATTCTCGGCCAACGCGAACAGCATCCGAGAACTCGTCAAGATCTGGCCGGCGGTGTTCCCCATGATGGAGACTACCGATCCGAGACCCATCATCAACGCCCCCGCCGCACCCATGAAAAGCAACGCCGCATCCGCCAGGGGAGTCACGCTCGATGCGAGCGTGACCAGCGTGCCCATCGCGACGATGTGCACCAGCGTGTTCACTGCCGTGACCGCCAGGATGGTCGCGACCACGGCAAACGGCACGTGCCGGCGCGGGTTCTTGGACTCGCCCGCCGGCACGGCGATGACTTCGTAGCCGCTGAAGATGAAGAGTAGAACGAGCATCGCCGCAGGGAGGTGCGACCAGGGAACCGGCCCGGCCGGAACCAGATATTGCGGTCGAATGAAAAAAATCCCGACGCCGATGAAGAGCAGCAGGGGCAGGAGTTTCCCGATCGTGAAGAAGTCAACCATCCGGGCCGCTTGGCGCACGCCCCAGACATTGATGGTCGCGAACGCCGCGGTCACAACCGTGAGCAGCAGCAGACGCGACATCCCCATCCGCATCCACGGCCAGTAGAATCCCAGCGCCAGGATGAGGCCATTGGTCACCGAAGCTTGCGCGGCGACTCTGGTAAACCAGTACATCCATCCGACTTCGAAGGCCGCGAATCGGCCAAACGCGGCTTGGGTGTAGAGATAGGGGCCGCCCGTGCCTTCAAACCGGCTGCCCACTTCGGCAAAACACAGCCCGACGAGAAGGGAGAAGAACCCCAGCGCCAAGTAGACCGCCGGGCCCCACCGGCCCACCTGCGCCGCTACTTCCGAGGGAACCAGGAAGACCCCGGCCCCGATCACCATGTTGATGCCGATCGCGGTCAGGTCCCATCGCCCCAGTTCCCGCTTGAGAGTTGAGGATGTCGGCGGCATAGGTTTCCCTCGTGAGCGGCATCAAAGGCCCCCCGGGGTCGGTAGGCGTAGTCTATGGAGCGTTGCTCGTTACGGTGACCCAGGAAGCCTCGGAGGTGTCCGTTCCGCAGCCGATGACCCGGCCACGTGTCTGGGCTCGGCCGGCAAACCCTGCCTCCCGGTCCTCACGGGATAGGATTGTGCGCCGGGACGATCGAGCGCTTTCGCATTTCTCCTTGACATCGCGCCAAAAGTTTATAATATATCCCAAGTTATCGTATACGAAATCTCATATGCGGCACTGGGGAATGGACTGGCGTCCGGGTTCCCGGGGAAGGCCCGATGAAGGAAGGTGGCGTTGTGTCGTCCTCTGATCTCCTGGTTTATATCAACGGGCAGTTGCTGCCGCGACCGGAAGCGCGCATCTCCGTTTTCGACGCGAGCTTCCAGTCCGGCGACAACGTGTGGGAAGGGATACGGGTCTATCGCGGCAGGGTCTTCGAGCTGGACACGCACATCGCCCGTTTGTACGATTCGGCCAAGGCGGTTGACATCCGGGTTCACCTGACGCCAGAGCAGATCAAAGAGGCGATCTTCGCCACGCTGCGGGCCAACCGGCTCTTCGACGAAACCCATATCCGCCTCATCCTGACGCGCGGCGAGCGCCGCACGGCGGGGATGAACCCCGCATTCGTGACGGGCCCACCCTCGTTGGTGATCCTTGCCGAAAAAAAGCCTCCTATTTTCAACAAGGCGGGGATCCGTCTGGTTGCCTCCAGTGTGCGGCGGCCGCTGCCCGACGTGCTCAACCCGCAGATCCACCATGGCAACCAGCTGAACAGCATTCTGGCGAAGCTTGAGGCCAACCATGCCGGCGTCGATGGCGGGGTGATGCTCGACCATCACGGATTCGTCGCGGAGACGGATTCGGCAAACATCTTCGTCGTCAAGGACGGCGAAATCGCGACGCCGTGGCCAACCGCCTGTTTGCACGGCATCACGCGTGGTTTGGTCATGCGGGAGGCGGCCGCGGCCGGGATTCCGATGAAGGAGAGGCAGGTGTCGCTGGCAGATCTCTACGCCGCGGACGAGCTCTTCGTGACGGGCACCATCGTCGAGATCGTGCCCGTGGTTGAGCTGAACGGGCGCGCGATCGGCCTGGGCTCGGCTGGGTGCGTCACGTTGCGTGTTGCCGATCTCTATCGCAAGCTGACGGAGACCACGGGAACGGTGATTCCGGACGCCCCCGCATCGGCGTGACCGCTACCGCGGGAAGGGCGAACTCCGTGAGACGGCGCGGCAAGACACCAGCGCAGCGCCGCCTCCGCGCGGCGACGGAAGCGGCGGGCTGGCGCCAGCGACCGGAGCCGGCGGCCCGGTAACGGAAGGGAGCAGAACATGAGACGGAAGCGATTCGATGCGGGGGCCCTGCTGGCCTGCGTGATGGTCACGGGAGCCGCGTGGGCCAGGGCGACCGTGCCACCTTTCCATCTCCCAGCGGCTCGTCATGTCCAGTTTCGATTCATCGGCCCTCCAGGCAATCGTGTCAGCGCGGTGGCGGGGGTTCCGGGCGATCTGAACGTCGATTATGCCGGCGCCGCTTCTGGCGGTGTTTGGAAGTCGGTGGATGGTGGTGATCACTGGCGACCGATCTTCGACCAGGAGCCGGTCCAATCGATCGGTTCCATCGCCATCGCGCCTTCCGACTCGAACACCGTCTGGGTGGGAACGGGCGAACCCTTCATCCGCAGTAACGTTTCCATCGGCGACGGAATCTACAAGTCCACCGACGCGGGCCGCACCTGGCGGCATATGGGGCTGAGCCGCACCGGCCGCATCGCCCGAATCGTCATCAACCCACGCAATCCGAATGTTGTCCTTGCCTGCGCCATGGGGAGTCTCTACGGACCCCAGCAGCAGCGGGGCGTATTTCGCACCGTGGATGGCGGGAAAACCTGGCAACGGGTTCTTTTTGTCGACCCGAACACGGGCTGTTCGGATCTGGCCATGGACCCCAAGAATCCGGACATTCTGTTCGCCGGAACCTGGCAGATGGTGATCCACACCTGGGGCGCCGACAGCGGCGGCCCGGGCAGCGGGGTCTATGTTTCGCGGGACGGAGGCAGCCGATGGACCCGCATCGTGGGTCACGGCCTGCCGTCCTCCCCGCTCGGCAAGATCGCCGTCGCGATTGCGCCCAGCAACCCGCGGCGCGTGTACGCCCTGATCGAGACCGGCTACGATGGCCGGGGTACGCTGTGGCGCTCGGATGACGGCGGCCACGCGTGGCAGTGCGTCAACTGGGAGCACATCCTCGATGAGCGGCCGCCCTACACCACCCGGATCGCCGTTTCCCCGGTGAACGATAACGAGATCTGGTTTCTCTCCAATTTCCTCAGCGTGTCTTACGACGGAGGGTATTCCACCGACCTGCATGCGGGCGCCGGCGACACGCACGACATGTGGATTGATCCCACCAATCCCGATCGGATGATGATCGGGTACGACGAAGGCGTCGCCATCACCACCACCCATGGCCGGCAATGGAACCAGGTCAAACTGCCGAATGCGCAGATTTACCATGTGGCGGTAGATGATCAAATCCCGTACGACGTTTATTCCAACATGCAGGACGATCAATCCGATCGCGGGCCGAGCAACAGCCGGACCTTCGCGATCACGCCGAGCATGTGGCGGACGACGGCGGGATGCGAATCCGGATTTTCCGTGCCGACTCCGAACGGGCAGGTGGTCTACGGCAGCTGCTACAGCGGCTCCTTCTCGCGCTGGAGCGCGCGCACCAACCAGCTCCGCGGCATCAATCCCTGGCCGGACGAGTCGCTGAACTCTCCCGCCGGGGGGTTGAAGTACCGCTTCAACTGGACGCCTCCGGTGGCGTTGTCGCCCCGGGATCCGGCGAACACGGTGTACGTCGGCAGCCAGTACCTCATGGTCAGCCACAACGCCGGACAGCGATGGAAGGTGATCAGCCCCGACTTGACCCGCGATGATCACGCGCACATGGGGCCCTCGGGCGGACTTTCACCCGACAATCTGGGCGTCTATTACTGGGGCACGCTGTTTTCGATTTCGCTTTCGCGCCTGGAGCGCGGATTGATCTGGACCGGCAGCAACGATGGCTTGGTGCATGTCACCCGCGACGGCGGCAAGCACTGGCAGGATGTCACCCCGCACCTCCCGGGCTACCCGAAATACGGGACGATCAGCAACATCGCCCCTTCGCCGTTTGCCGCCGGGAGCGCGTACATTTCGGTGAACGCCCACCAGCTCAATGATCCCAACCCTTACATCTACCGGACCACCGACTACGGCACGACCTGGACGCAGATCAGCAGCGGCATACCGAAGAGCGTCTTCAGTTACGTCCACAGCGTGATTGAAGATCCCTTCCGGCGCGGCATGCTGTACGCCGGCACCGAGAACTCCCTCTACGTGAGCTACGACTACGGGCGCCAGTGGATGCCGCTGCAGCTCAACCTGCCGCACGCGCCGGTTTCCTGGCTGACGATTCAGAAGCACTTCGACGATCTCGTGGTGGCGACCAAGGGCCGCGGCATCTGGATTCTGGACGATCTCCGTCCTCTGCAACGGCTGACGCCGGCGAAGATGGACCGCGACGCCTACTTCTTCGCACCGCGCGACGCCTACCGCTTCCGCAAGATCGGTACCGACCACAGCCAGGGAGGGATGATCGGCAGGAATCCGCCGTACGGCGCCGACCTGAATTTTTATCTGAAGGGCCCGCCTCGGGGAAAGGTGGCGTTCACCATCCTCGACGCACGCGGGCAAGTGGTGCGCAAGTTCCAGACGAAAGCCGAGGCGGGAATCAACCGGGTCTGGTGGAATCTCCGCTACAACTCTCCGCGTCAGATTCACCTGCTGACGACCCCGAGCGATTACCCGCAGGTCTGGCGTGAGAAACGATTCTGGGGCAAGCCCTATCGAACGATCGTGCAGGCGCGGGTAAAACAGACGGCGGTAGGCCCCCTGGCAGCGCCTGGCGTGTATACGATGCAGATGTCGGTGGACGGCGAGATGTTGACCCGCAAGCTCACGGTGCTGAAAGACCCGCATTCAGCCGGCAATCAGGCGGATATCGAAGCCGATGTCGGCTTGCAGTTGAAGATACGCAAAGATATAAACACCATCGCCAAGTCGGTCAACGAAATCGAGCGCATCCGAAAGCATCTGGAAGACCAGAGCGCATCGCTCCAGCGCGATCCCGCCCTGGCGTGGGTGGTCGCGGCGGATCAGCGTCTCGATCGCAAGCTGCAGGGTGTCGAGAACCAGTTTTTCCAAAAGACGCTCGCCGACGGCGATCTGAAGACATTCCGCGCGCCGATGAAGCTCTATTTGAAATACCTCTGGCTGTACGGTGCGCTGGGCAGCGGTGTGGGTGACACCGTGGGTGATCCAGACTTTCCCCCCACGGACCAGGAAGTCGAAGTCTACGCTTTGTTACACAAGAGACTGGAAAACACGCTGGGGCAATACCGGCAGGTGCTCACCACCGACGTCCCGGCGTTCAACAACGAGCTGAAGGCCCGAGGTTTGTACAACGTGATCGTGACGAACCCATAGCGCGGTTGGCCTGCGCTTAAGGAATTGTGAATAAGCCTAGGCCGGCCCGTACGGCGCCGGCGGATGGTTCTGGTGCCAGTCGCTGTGCGCCTGCAGCAGCCGCGCCGCCGCCAGCGGCAGCGCGTCGTTCAGCGCCCGGCCGATGAACTGCACTCCGATCGGCAGCTTGTTCGCCGCCAGCCCGCCCGGCACCGTCACCGCCGGGAAGCCGCACAAGCTCGAGATCCCATCCGGCTGCAGGCTGTCGCGCTGGAACGGCCGCCGCGGTCCGCGGCCGCCGCGCCCGCGCGCCATCCGTCCCGCCTCCGGCCCGCGCCGCCCCGCGCCCGGCGGACGGATCAGCGACGCCGTCGAGCTTTGCCCCGGCGCCGCCAGCACGTCGAAGCGCTCAAACAACGGTTCGTACTTGCGCGCCAGCTCCAGCCGCAGCCGTTGCAGTTGGATGTAATCGGTGGCCAGAAACTGGCTGCTGGCGTAGCCGTTGATCTGCCCCAGCGGATCCTCCAGCAGGGCGCAGCGCCCGGTGGCGATCAACTGCTGGTAGGCGCTCGCCGCCTCGATCAGGATCACCAGCTCGCTCGCCTCCTCGTACGGCCCCTGCGGAAACTCCACGTCCTCCACGTCCGCCCCCTGCGCCCGCAGCACGTCCAGCGCGCGGTCCACGGCTGCGTGCAGCTCCGGCTGCGCGTTGGGGAACACGTTGGTCACCCGCCCCACGCGCAGCGGC
>DAIDIF010000112.1 GCA_027451805.1 Acidobacteriota bacterium | reverse complement strand
GCCGTGTACTATCCACTCCGCGATTGGGGGGAGTCCGACGTTGACCTGGTGATCCGCACCTCCGGCGGCATCACGCTCGCCGAGGCCTCGGGGCGCATCCGCTCCGCCGCGGATGCGGTCGTCCCCGGCGCCACCGTGACCCGCGTGCGGTCGCTTGCGGCGATGGTCGCCTCCGCCGGCGCGCTCATGCGTTTTTGCGAGCGCCTGCTATTGCTCCTGGCCGGCTTGGGCATCTGCATGGTCGGGGCATGCGCCTGGGCCGGCGCGGCGGGCGAGGTGCGCCGGCGCGAGTATGAAATTGGCGTGCGCCTGGCGCTGGGCGCACAACTCCGCCAGATCGCCGCGCTCATCCTCGGCGGCGAGTTATGGCTGAGCCTGCCGGCCGCCGGCCTCGGCGCGCTCGCGGCCTGGTGGCTCTCGCGCGCCGCCCTCCACTTTATCCCGGGCGTGCGCTGGGCGGCAGACAACTTCGTCCTCGCCTTTGTGGCGATCGAATTCCTCTTGCTGGCGGTGGCCAGCGTGGCGTTCACCCGGGCGATGCGCCAGTCGCCGCGCGACCTGCTGAGCCGGCTCTGGGACTGACCACAGCGAGGCGCAGCGCCGGCACGGGGATTTCGGGCCCCGTGCCGGCGCGAGCACCCGCCCGGCGTAGGCGAGCCGTCGCAGGCGAGCGCCGGGCGGGGCACAAGCGGGACACGCGGCGCACGTGTCCCGGCGTTGTCACACCGGACCGGCAGCCGCGCTGGGGCCCGCGCCAGTCAATGACGCGGCTACCGCTCGTCCCCCAGCTCGATCCGCACCCCCGCCGTCACCGCGCGCGGGGCGTTGAGAAAGGCGTCGGGCGTGAGCTCGATGGCGAACCGCCGGTTCCAGAGGTTCTCCACCGCCAGGTAGGGCGCGTAGCGCCCGGCCAACCTCCGGCTGAGGAACACGTCCGTCGTCCAGAACCCCGGCAGCAGCAGCGTGTTCTGGTCGTTGTCGAAGTTGGCGCCGCCGAAGCGCTCCACCGCCGAGAGTGTCCAGCCCCGCACCCGCGCCAGCGCCTCGGCCGACAGGTTGTTCTGCGGCACGTGCGCCACCGCCAGCCCCACCAGCGACGCCTGCGCCGCCGCCGTCACGGTCGAGCGCAGATGCGTGTACGACGCCCACAGCGTCAGCCCCGGCATCGCCTCCCACTCGCCCCCCAGCGTCACCCCCCGCGCCCGCACCCGCCCCAGATTCTGCCGCTGCCGCGTGATCAGCGCCGGCGCGGTGGAAAGCGTCACGCTGGTCACCAGGTTGCTGATGATGCCGTCGAAGTAGGTCGCGTGCAGCCGCAGCCCCGGCCGCGCCGTCGCCACTGCGCCCACCTGCGCGCCGCGGTACCGCTCGGCCGCCAGCAGCGGGTTGGCCTCGGTCAGCACGTTGCCCACGCGGAACGGCCGGTACAGCTCGTTCAGCGTCGGCGCGCGGAACGACTCGTACCCCGAGGCGTGGAGCGCCAGCCAGCGCGCTGGCGACCACACCGTGCCCAAGCTCGGGCTCCACGCCGTGCGCGCTACATCGGGATACGGCGTCAGCCCGGTCGGGGTGTTCTGGAACGCGTCGTAATTCGTCCACCGGTCCTGCCGCAGCGCGCCGGTCCAGCTCCAGTTCGCGCGCGGCGACCAGCTCGCCTCCGCGTAGCCGCCCGCCAGCGCCTGCCGCCCGTTCTCCTCGCGCGCCGGCGCCAGCGGTGCCGATGGCAGCGTTTCGTTGTCCACCGCCGCGATGCGTGTAGTCGAGCCGCCCGCCTGCACGCTCCAGTCCGCCCGCGCCAGCGTCCACGCCAGCGCGCCGCCGGAGGCCCGCGAAGGCACCTGCTGCTCCAGCGTCAGCCGCTCCGAGTTGCGGTCCGCCGCCACCGCCGAAAACGTCGCGTCGAAGTCCTCCGACTGCGCGAACACGCTGCCCTGCCACACCCCGCCGCGCTCCACCACGCCCGCCAGCGCCACCTGCCGCAGCCGCGTCCCGTTCACCTGCGCCACGGTGCCGTTGGTGCGGTTCTCGCCGAAGTACTCCGACGACAGCGTGAACATCGCCGTCGGCGACGCCAGCCAGCGCAGCTCCGGCGCCCAGTCCTGCGCCGCCACCCCGGCGTTGTCGTCCACCGCCCCCGGCTGCGCCGCCGGCACGTACCCGGCAACGTGCACGCCGCGCCCCCGCACCGCCAGCGCCAGCTTGCGCCCCGCAATCACCCCCGCCCCGTCGGCCAGTTCCGTCCCCAGCCCGCCGCCGCCGGTGCGCAGGTCGAGATGCGTCGCCGTCGGCGCCCGTGTCTCCAGCGCGATCACGCCCGAGAGCGCGTCGTTGCCGTACAGCGGTGACGCGCCGCCGGAGACCACGCTTACCGAGCTCAGGTCCTCATCCGGCACCCGCAGCCAGTCCACCCAGCCGCCGTAGGAGTCGTTCAGCGGCAGCCCGTCCAGCAGCACCAGCGCCCGGCTGGCGCCGCTCGATCCGGTGCCCAGCAGCGCCACCCCTTGCGTCGTCGGGTTGGCGGTGAGCGCGCTGTTGGTCCGGAACGTCCCCAGGTCGCTGAATTGCCGCAGCACCGAGTCCACGTTCACCGGCGCCGCCGCCTCCAGCCGCGCCCGCCCCATCACGCTGGTCGCCAGCGGCACCGCTGCCACCGTCTGGTTGCGCCCGGTCGCCGCCACCGTCACCGTCTCGCTCAGCGCCTGCGGCCGCAGCACGATGCGCACCTCGCCTGCCGGCGCGGCGAGACGGAGGGTGGCGTAGCCCGGCGCGCTCGCGACCAGCTCGCTGCCCGCGGCCGCGATCGCAAACCGCCCGTCCGGCCCGCTTCGCGCCGTCGCCGTTCCGTCCTGGATCCGCGCCCCGGCAATCGGCAACCCGTCGCCCCCGACCACGATGCCCGCGAGCTGCCGAGTCTGCGCCCCCAGGCCGGCCGTCAGCGCCGCCAGCAGAGCCACGCTTGCCAGTTGGCCACGCATCTCCCTCCAGACTATCGGATCGCCCGCGCCGGCAGTGCCTGTAACCGTATCCACCTCCGGGCTATCCTGGTTGCGCATGACTGAGCCGACAACTTCCGGCAGCCGCCTCTCCGGCGCAGGGCGGCGCTGGGCGCCGCCCTTGGGTACCGTCGCGCTCGGCCTCCTGCTCGCGCTGATGGGTCCGCTCCGCCTCTGGCTCGCCACCGGCAGTGCGCGCTTCGTCTCCGGCTTCGACGGCCAGCTCTATCTCCAGGTCGCCGCCCGCAGCTACTGGCCGGCCGATGCCCACGCCGCCGTCTCCGCCGCCCTGGCCGCGCTCTACCCGCGCCTGCTCATGACCCCCGCCGCCGTGCTCGCCCGCGGGCTCGGTCTCAGCCCCTTTGCCGTCGGCCTCCTCTGGCGCATCTGGGCCGGCGCCGCGATGGCCCTCCTGCTCTGGCTTCTGTTCCGTGAGATGCTGCCACCACCCCGCTCGGGCTGGGTCGCCGCCCTCCTCGCCGCCGTGGTCATGGCCGAGCCCGGCCCCAACTGGGTGAAGTGGCTGCTGCACGGCGGCTGGCGTCCGGCGGCGCTGCACAGCCTGGCGGGCCATCCGGTGCTGCAGCCGCTGTGGCGCGTGATTGATCCCGCGGTGACGCTGCCCTTTCTGCTGCTCTTCCTCTGGCTGCTCCTGCGCGCCGTCGCCAACCCCGGCTGGCGTCGCCGGCTCCTCGCCGCCGCCGCCCTCGCCCTGCTGTTTTACGTCTTCTTCTACTACTGGACGGCCGCCCTCCTCGCCCTCGCGCTGGCTGCCGCCCTCGACCGCCGCCGTTGGCGCGACTACGCCTGGATCGCCGGCCTGGGCGCGCTCTTCGGACTGCCGGCGGTGCTGCGCGTCCTCCGGCTGCACGCCCGCGCCCCGGCCTCCGCCTGGGCGCGCCTGCACGTCGGCGTCGCCGTCCCGCGCTTCGCCCTCCATCCCGCCCACTTCGGCATCGTCGCCATCCTGTTCGCCGGCTGGCTGCTCGCGCTGTGGTCGCAGCGCTCCCGTCCTCTCAGCCCGGCCGCCCGCGTCGGCCTCATCGCCGTCGGCGCAACCGCCGCCGCCGCCTTCCTGCTCTCCAACTCCCAATTCGTCACCGGCACCGAGTTCCAGAACGACCACTGGTACCGCTTCCTCGCCCATCCCATGGCGATGGTGCTCTTGCTGGCCGCGGCCGCCAGCCCCAAGGGGCGGGGGTCCGCCCTACGGCGCGCCTGGTACGCCCTCCTGCTTGCGCTCGTCGCCTTCGGCCTCTGGGCGCGCTGGGGCGTGCTGCGCCAGCCGGTCCCGCCCGCCCTAGCGCCTTTGGTGACGCTCGCCCCCGCCTGCGGCCTCGCCCCCGGCGCGGTGGTCGCGGGCGCGCTCGCCTACGCCGACTGGGCGGCGATCACCAACGGCGCCCGCCCGCTCGCCGGCTTTACCATGGTCAGCGATCCCTCGCTCACCGACGCCCAAGTGGCCGCGCGTTGGGCCCTCAACGCCTGGCTGCTGCAGGATCCCGCGTCCGCCACCCCCGCCGGCATCACGGGCTTCCTCCGCCGCCAGTTCGGCCCCATCCCCTCCGGCCCGTCGAGCGCGGACTCGCCCGTCATGGACGCCGCCGCCCGCGCCCGCCTCGGCGCCCTCGCCGCCGCCGCCTATCGCGCCCTTGCCGCCGCTCCGCTCCCCGTTCTCCGCCGCTACCGCGTCGCCGCGCTGGCGCTGCCCCCGGGCGCGCAGCCTCGCCTCATTCCCGGACTCACCTGGCGCCCGCTCCCCGCCGGCCCCGGCTGGAACCTCTGGGCGCCCGTGGCGGCGGGAAATTAGCGCGCGCGCGCCGTCGCGGCCCTGCGCTTTCGCATCGCCGCCACCGGCTCAAACCGCGCCTGGAAAAACCGCAGATACTGCGGTTCGTACGTCATCTTCAGCCCCCGCACCCGCTCCCGGTTGGCGTGCACGTTGGCCACCGACTCCACCGTCACGTCAATGTGCGCCTGCGTATACACCCGCCGCGGAAACGTCAGCCGCACCAGCTCCAGCCGCGGATAGATGTTCTTGCCGGTCCTGGGATCGCGCCCCGAGGACACCGCCCCGCGTTCCATGCTCCGCACCCCGGAGTCGGCGTAAATCGCCGCCGCCAGCGTCTGCGCCGGAAACTGCTCCCGCGGCAGGTGCGGCAGCATCGCCTGTGCGTCGAGAAACACCGCGTGCCCGCCGATCGGCTGCACGATCGGCACGCCGTACTTCTCCAGTTGCCGGCCGCAGTACTCCACCTGCTTCACCCGCGCCCGGATGTTCTCGTAGGCGACCATCTCTTCCATCCCGATCGCCATCGCCTCCATGTCGCGCCCCGCCAGCCCGCCGTAGGTGTGCAGCCCTTCATACACCACCACCAGGTTCCGGGCTTTCTCGAACACCTCGCGGTCGCGCGTCGCCAGGATGCCGCCGATGTTGACCATCAGGTCCTTCTTCGCGCTCACCCAAAGGCCGTCGAAGTAGGCGCACATGGTGTGCAGAATACCGGCGATGCTGTGCCGTCCCCAGCCCGCTTCCCGCTCCTGGATGAAGAAGGCGTTTTCGCAGGCGCGGGTGGCGTCGAACCACAGCCGGATGCCGTGCTTCTGGCACAGCGCCGCCACCTGCCGCAGGTTCTCCATCGAGAACGGCTGCCCGCCCGCCATGTTCACCGTCCCCGCCATCGAGACGTAGGCGATCTTCTTCGCCCCCACCTTCCGGATCAGCGCCGCCAGCTTGTCCAGATCCACGTTGCCCTTGAACGGGTGCGGGTTCGCCGGCTCGTGCGCCGCGTCAATGCTCACGTCCACGAACGTCCCCCCGGCCAGTTCCTGGTGCAGCCGCGTGGTGGTGAAGTACATGTTGCCGGGGATGTAATCGCCCGGCTTGATCAGGATGCGCGAGATCAGGTGCTCCGCCGCCCGCCCCTGATGCGTGGGCACGAAAAACGGCATCCCGTAGAAGCGCGCCACGTTGGCCTCGAGGTGGTAAAAGTTCTCGCTGCCGGCATAGGCCTCGTCGCCCACCATCATCCCCGCCCATTGGCGGTCGCTCATGGCGTTGGTGCCGCTGTCGGTGAGCAGGTCGATGTAGACGTCGCGCGACGCCAGCAGAAACGTGTTGTACCCCGCCGCGCGGATCGCCTTCTCGCGGTGCCGCCGCGTGGTCTCCACCAGCGGCTCGACCACCTTGATCTTGAACGGCTCCGCCCAGCTGCGCTTGATCGGCTTCGTCGCCATCACCATCCTCCCCGGGATCTCCCGG
>DAIDIF010000111.1 GCA_027451805.1 Acidobacteriota bacterium | reverse complement strand
TAGCTCAGCTGGGAGAGCGCCGCGTTCGCAACGCGGAGGTCAGGGGTTCGAGCCCCCTCACGTCCACCAGATCCTGCCCGCAATGCCGTCCTCGCCCGTCGCCGACTTCTGGACCGCCGCGGGCTTGTTCCTCCTGCTTCTGGGCTGCGTCCTGGGCGTCTTCCCGCTGCTGCCGCTCACCCCGGCCGGCGGCGGCGTCATGAGCCACGTACCCCACGCGCCCATCGCTTCCGCCCTGCTGGTTCTGGCCGGCCTCGGATTGCTGCTTTGGCGGCGCTTCCGCTCCGCCCCGCCGCCGCGATAATGGCGGCATGGCGAGCGAGCGGCGTTTCGACCGCGCCCTCCTGATCGTCCTCGATAGCGTCGGCATCGGCGCCATGCCCGACGCCGCCCGCTACGGACATGACGATCCCCAAAGCGATACCCTGGGTCACGTCCTCGCCCGCTATCCCGTCGCCCTGCCCACGCTCGAACGGCTCGGCCTCGGCCACATCCGGGCGCTGCCCGGCCTCTCCGCCGCGGCGCCGCCGCTGGCCAGTTTCGGCCGTTGCGTGCTGGCGTCCGACGGCAAAGACACCACCACCGGCCATTGGGAAATGGCCGGGATTCTTCTGAACCCGGGATTTCCGGTCTTTCCTGGCGGCTTTCCGCCCGAGCTCATCGCCGCCTTCGAGCGCCGCATCGGCCGGCGCACGCTGGGCAACATCGCCGCCAGCGGCACCGAGATCATCCAGCGCCTCGGCGCCGAACACCTCGCGTCCGGGGCGCCCATCGTCTACACCTCCGCCGACAGCGTCTTTCAGGTGGCCGCTCACGAAGACCGGATTCCGCCGCCCGAGCTGTACGCCATCTGCTCCCAGGCCCGCGACCTCCTCCAGGGCCCCTGGCGCGTCGGCCGCGTCATCGCCCGTCCGTTCGTGGGCGACGCCGAACACGGCTTCGTCCGCACCCGGAACCGCCATGACTTTGCCGTCCCGCCGCCGGAGGGCATGCTGCTCGATCAGCTCGCCGCCCGCGGGATCGCAGTCCACGCGGTGGGTAAGATTTGGGACATTTTCCTCGGCCGCGGCATCGCCTCGCATGCCGCCATGGCTTCCAACGCCGACGGCCTGGCAAAAACCCTGGCCGCGCTCGACACCGTTCCGGCCGGGTTGATCTTCGTCAATCTGGTTGACTTCGACATGCTCTACGGCCATCGCAACGACGCCGCCGGGTACGCCGCCGCCCTGGCCGAAGCCGACCGTTACCTCGCCCGCATCCTCGCCGCCCTCGGCCCGCGCGATCTGCTGCTGCTCACCGCCGATCACGGCTGCGACCCGACTACGCCCGGTACCGATCACTCGCGCGAGTACGTCCCGCTGCTCGCCTATGCCTCCTGCGGTGCCGCCGTTCCCCTGGGTGAGCGCGCCTCGCTCGCCGACGTCGGCCAGACCATCGCCGAAAACTTCGGCGCCCAGCTCACCGCGGGGCAGTCATTTCTGTCATCTCTGGTCCGCTAAAACTCCGCGCCGCTTCAGGTTTTCTTAAGCTAAACTCACTTAGCTTTGCGGTCTGGAGGGTGTCGCATCATGTCGAAACTACGCTGGCTGGGGTTGGGCTTGGGCATGGCCGCATTCGGCCTGTGGGCGGTGGCGCAGAGCAGCATGCACGCCGATATGCAGGGCTCGTCGCGTCCCGACGGCTACCACGTGGTGCAGAAAGTCCCGCTGCCTAACAAGGGCGGCTGGGACTATCTCGGCATTGACGAGCCGGCGCAGCGCCTCTACGTCTCTGCCGGCTCGCAGGAGGACGTGCTCAACGCCCGCACCCTGCGCATGGTCGGCGCTGTCACCGGCCTCGCCGGCACCCACGGCGTCGCCATCAGCGACCAGGACGGCCACGGGTTCACCAGCAACGGCGGGGACGACAGCTTCACCGAGTTCGACCTGAAGACGCTCAAGACCATCAAGCACATCCCGGTGCCGATCAAGGGCCCGGACGGCATCATCTACGATCCCTCGACCGACCGTATCTTCGCCTTCAACCACGACAGCCACGCCGTCGCCGTGGACGCCAAGACCGGCCGCGTCGTCGGGACGATCCTGCTGCCGAGCAAGGCGGCCGAGTACGCCGCCGCCGACGGCGAAGGCCACGTTTACGACAACCTGGAAAGCTCCAGCCAGGAGATCGAGATTGACGCCCGCACGCTGAAGATCACCCACGTCTGGCCGCTTGCGCCCTGCCAGCATCCCTCCGGCCTGGCCATGGACACCCAGTCCCGCCGCCTCTTCATCGGCTGCCACAACAACATGATGGCGATCATGAACGCCGATACCGGCAAGATCGTTGCCACCGAGCCGATCGGCGGCGGCGTGGACGCCAACCGCTTCGATCCCGGCACCCAGCTCGCCTTCAGCTCCAACGGCGGCAACGGCACCATCACCGTTGTCCACGAGGACAGCCCCAATCACTTCACCCTGGTCGGCAACATCCCGACCGAATCCGGCGCCCGCACCATGGAAGTCGACACCCAGACCCACACGCTCTTCACCGTCACCGCCACGCGCCGCCATCTCACGGCCCAGCAGATGGCGAATCTGCGCAAGGAAGCGGAAGCGGCGCGCGGCCGCGGCGGCCGGTTCAATTTCTTTGCCCGC
The DNA here is from genome assembly GCA_027451805.1 of Acidobacteriota bacterium. Lineage (GTDB taxonomy): Bacteria > Acidobacteriota > Terriglobia > Terriglobales > SCQP01 > SCQP01. The sequence continues at coordinate 4,473 of DAIDIF010000111.1, read as the reverse complement.
ATGATCGTGCCCAACAGCTTCCACCTGATCGTCGTCAAGCGGTAGTCCCGCTCCGCAAGGGAGGAATTCTATGCAGCGCATTGGTGCGTTCCTGAGCGCTCTCGGCGTTTGCGCCCTGGGCATGGCGGCTCTGGCGGCGGCGCCGGCGGCGGCGCAAGCCGCCGGTCCGCTCGGCTATCACGTCTCCAAGACCGTCCCGCTTCCCGACTCCGGCTTTTGGGATTATCTTTCCGAAGACCCCGCCAACAACCGCCTCTACATCGCCCACGGCAACGAAGTGCTGGTCTTGAACCTGGCCAACCAGCAGCTCGTGGGCAAGATTACCGGATTGCACGGCACCCACGGCATCGCCATCAGCGACCAGGATGGCCACGGCTTCATCACCAACGGCGGTAACGCCACCATTACCGAGTTCGACATCCACACCCTGCGCCAGCTCAAGCAGATCCCCGCGCCCAAGGACGTGGATGGCATCATCTACGATCCTTACACCGACCGCGTCTTCGCCTTCTGCGGCGACGCCAACGAGGCCATCGCCGTCAACGCCCAGACCGGCGTGCCGGTCGGCACCATCGCCTTGGGCGGCGATCCCGAGTTCGGCGCCTCCGACGGCCAGGGCCACGTCTTCAACGTGCTGGTCAACAAGAGCGTGCTGCTCAAGATCAACGCCCGCACGCTGGCGATCGAGGGCCGTTATCCGCTGGCGCCCTGCAAGAGCCCCTCCGGGGTCTCGATTGACGCCGCCCATCACCGCGTCTTCGCCGGCTGCCACAGCGGCGTGGTCGCCATTGTCAGCACCGAAACCGGCGCGGTGCTGGCGACGCCCAAGATCGGGCAGGGCATTGACGCTTCCCGCTTCGATCCCGGCACCCAGTTGCTGTTCACGTCCCAAGGCGACGGCACCATCACCGTGATCCACGAGGTCACGCCCAACCAGTTTGTCGAGCTGGGTAACATCCCCACCGAGCGCGGCGCGCGCACCATGGCGGTGGACCCCCGCACGCATACGCTCTTTACCGTCACTGCCAAGTTCGGCCCCGCGCCGCCGCGCAAGCCCGGCCAGCGCTTCTCCCGCCCGCCCATGATTCCCGGCAGCTTCCACCTGCTGGTCATCACCCGCTAAGCGCGCCGGGGAGCCGCGCTAGAACCTATCTCATCTCATCATCCCCGGCCAGCAGCCCCTTGGGGATCGCGTGCGGCTTTCCCTGGAGGGAAGCCGCATGCCGGACGGCGGGCCGGCGCTGCGCACCAATTAGGAGACAGGTTCTAGGGCGCCAGCCGCGGCGCGGCGCTCCCACGTAACAGCGCGGTCACATTGGCGGCGACAACGTCGGCGAACGGCGGCCGGCCGCTGCCCAAATCGTCGCGGTTATAGAGCACGATTACCGCGATGCGCTCGCGCGGGATGAACTCGGCGAAGGCGGAATAGCCGCCGGTTGCTCCATCGTGCCAGTACATCCCCGCCGCTGGCGTGTACAGCCATCCCATCCCCACGCGCAGTGGCGGCGGCCCGTCGGCGCGCAAAACGTGGGTCAGCGAGATCGCCCGCGAGAGCGGGCCGCTTGCCGGCGGGTCGAGTTGCGCGCCCAGGAACGTCAGCAGGTCGCCGGCGGTCGAGCGCAGCGCGCCGGCGCCCGCCAGCGCCTGCCATGTCCAGGCGGGAACCGCTGCGTCCGCCAGGTTGTGGCCCGGCAGGAGGCGCCGCCGCTGGGCCGGGGTCAGCGCCACGACGGTGTCGCGCAGTCCGAGCGGTCCGGTCACCTCGCGCCGGACCAGCGCTGCATAGCTTTGGTGCTGGCTGGCGGCCAGCGCGAACCCGAGCAGGCCGTAGCCCAGGTTGCTGTAGAGAAACGCGGTCTTGGCCGGGCGCGCCAAGCCGCGCTTGGCCAGGTAGGCCCGAAGTTTTGCCGCGCCGTAATGGGCGTAGGGGTTCGCCGGGTCGGCGCCCGGGACCAGGTTCGGCGGCAACCGAGGCAAGCCTGAGTGCTGGGTCGCAAGGTCCGCCAGCGTGATGTCCGCGCCGGTCGGCCGCGGCAGCGGGAAGGGAAGGAGCGCGCGCACGGACTCGTCCAGCCGCAGGCGGCCCCGGACGACAAGCTGCGCCAATGCCAGCGCGGTGAAGCTCTTGGTGATCGAGCCGATCTCGAACATCGAATCGGGCCGCGCCGCGCCATAGGCGAAGACGCGCCGCGCGCCGTTCTGCAAGACGCCGATCACCAGCCCGAGTCCCGTCTTCGGCGCCAGCGCCCCGTGCGCGACGATGGGCGCCAATTCGCCGTAGAGCGCCGGCCGCAGCCTCGCGAGCGGCACCGGCGGCCGCACCGGGAGCATCGCCGGCGGTTTCGCCGCGACCGGCGGCGCCGGGCCGCGCCGGAACGTGAGCGGCAGCGGCGTGCCCTGATTCCACGTGCCGCGGATGGCGTTCCCGTTGGCGCCCAGCGTGCCGCGATAGCTGCCGTGCACGGCTGGGATAAGAAAGGTGAAGCGCCGACCGGCGAGCGTGACCTGGCTGCAGCGCAGCCTGGAGCCCTGGTCCAGGCTGTCGAGCGTTGCGGCCAGGGCGCCATTGGCGGCGCGCGTGATCAGCAGCTCCGTCCGTAGCGCCGCGCCGCCCGCCCCCAGCGTTCCGTGCCAGACGCCGTTGATTGCCGGCGGCGGCTGTTGTCCCGCCCCGATCGTCGCCACCAGCGCCGCCGCCAGTCCAACGACCAGCGTTTGCCGATAAATGGCTTTTCGCGTCATGCTCCCTCCGTTTCCTGCCAGAACGCCAGCTCCCGCCGCACCGCGCGGACGCCGTAGATCTCGTTCAGCGCCCAGATCAGCCCGAACGCCGCCGTCACGATCACCATCGCCACCAGCAGCGGCACCGGACTCAAGCCGTGCGCGGTGGCCTGCCGCCACATTCCCGCCACCGCAGTCACCAGACCCGCATACATCGGGGCCAGGTACCAATACTTCACCGTGCGCAGCAGCCGCTCCTGCCGCTGCAGATTCTCCATCACCCGCTGCCGGTACTCCGCCAGTGCGAGCGCCCGATCATCCGGCGGGGCGCCGCCTTGGCGAGTCAGCCAGAAGGCAATCCATATGGCGCTGGCCGCGACCCACACGAAGCCGATCCGCTCCAACGAATCCACGGCGCGCCACGCGCCGTATGCGAAATAGATCGCGATTAAGCCGCAGCCGAGATACTCCTGCAGGTTGCGCCGCATCACCTTGCGCCGCAACCCCCGCGCGCGCGTTCGTGCCCGCTCGATCGCCTGGTTCAGCATGGTTTCCTCTCCGTCCCTGCCCCGCACGTCGGCGGCGTGCCACAGCCGTTGCAGTTCGTCCTCGCGCATCAGAGCACCCCCGCATCCTTTTGCCGCACCAGCCGGGCGCGGATGCGCGACAATCGCGTCGCCACTGCGCCTTCGCTTAGTCCGGCGATTTCGCCGATGGCACGTTGTTCCAGCCCTTCCAGATAAAGGCTCACCACCTGCCGGTCGAGCGGGGCCATCGCCCGCAGGGCGCGCAAAAGCCAGGCACGCCGCTGTTCCTCGATCAGCCTCGCCTCCGTGCCTGGCGCCCCCGTTACCGCCGGCGAAGCCAGCTCTTCCAGCGATTCCCCTTCGCGCCATCCGCGCCGCCGCAGGCGTGCCGCCGCGCGGATGGCGGTGTTGTGCGCGATGCGATACAGCCAGGTGCGCTCGCTCGCCTCGCCCCGGAACCCGGGTATCGCCTGCCACAGCGCCATTGCGATCTCCTGCACCAGATCCTCGCGGTCGCGCGGGTCGCGTACATAGGCGCCAGCCAGCCGCTCCAGCGCCCCGCGATATTCGCCCAGGAGCCGTATCAGGGTCTCGCGTTGCGTCGGTTCAGACGTGATGCGCTCCTCTGCAACAGATAGTCGCAGGCGCGGCCGAAACCTTACAGCGCCAATAGCTCCTTTAGCCCCGCAAGCGGAATCTCTCGCCACGCGGGCCGGTACGCCAGCTCGTAGGCGAGCTCGTACACGGCCTTCTCGCGCTCGAAGAAGCGCAGTTCGGGGGCGGGCGGGTGCCCGCCGGCGGTGTAGCCCCGCAGGAAGGCGCTGCGCGCTGCCGCCGCCCAGGCCGGCTGGCCCGCGGTATGGGCGGCGTAGTGCAGGCTGCGCAGCATTCCGGCCACGTCCTGCCAGGGGCTGCCCTTCTGCCGCCGCTCCGCCATCGGCCGCGCCGGCTCGCCCTCGAAGTCGAAGATGACGAAGTCGGTTTCGGTCTTCAGCACCTGCCCCAGGTGGTAGTCGCCATGGATCCGCATCTTCACTTGGCCCACGGCTTCGCCCAGCCCCAGCCGCGCCCAGTCGGCTGCCGCCAGCCGTTCGCGCCACGGCCGCAGCAGGTCCGCGTAGGGCGCGAGCGCGGCCGCCTGTGCGCCTTCGAGCGCCCGCCGCCGCCAGCGCTCCCGGTCGTCCGCCGTGACCGTCTCCGGCGCAAACCCCTCGACCCCGGCCAT
>DAIDIF010000110.1 GCA_027451805.1 Acidobacteriota bacterium | reverse complement strand
GTCAGGTTGGTCCAGCCCAATTTCGCCAGGTCTTCCTTCCAGACGTCAATGCCGCCGGCCAGCAGCAGGGAAGAGTTCGCCGGCGCCGCCAGGAACTGATCGTAATCGCCCTGGTGGTTGGGTCCATACAGCCCGCTGGGCAGCGCCAGCGGCGACCAGGTCGCGCCGCCATCCTGCGATTCCACCAGGCCGGCGCAGGCCGTGCTGCCGCCGCAATCGCTGGCCTGGGTGGGCGTGCCCCCGGCGTCGGCGATCAGCGCGAACAGGGCGTTGCCGCGAACCGCCAGCGAGGCGCGGTAAAAGTTCTGACCGGTGACGATCGCGCTCCCGAACACCGACGGCCGCGGCTGCCAGCTCGCGCCCTGATCGCTGGAGGTGAAAATCCCGTTGCCGCGGATGGCGGCGTAATACGTGCCCGCATCATAGATAAGATCGGTCGCCGACGCGCCTCTGTACACCTGCGACCAGGTCGCGCCGCCGTCGGTCGAGCGCGCGATGCCGATGGCCGAGGCGGTGTTCAACAGATCGTTTTCGACGAAGACGCCGCCTTCCGTGACCGCCGCGAGCACGATGTTGGGCGATTGCGGATCCACCAGCAGCTTGCCGATTGCGCTCCCGAAAAAGCTCACCCCCGTGCCCGCGGTCCAAGTGGCGCCGCCGTCGGTGGACTTGTAGATGCCGAGGCCGTAGTAGCTGTCGCCGCTGCCGTTGGCTTCGCCGGTGCCGACGTAGATCGTGGTCGGCGTGGTGGAGTCGTCGAGCGCGATGGCGCCGATGGCGAGGCTGGGCAGGTTGTCGCCGATGGGAGTGAAGGTGGGGTTGGCGGACAGCGCGTTGGTGGACATCCACACGCCGCCGTCGGCGGCGCCGAGATAGACGGTGTTGCCGGAGGGGTCCTTGCCGGTATCCGCCGCGATGGCGGTCATGCGGCCGGCCAGGGCGCCGTCGTATGGATCGGTCTCCGGGCGCGGGCCCAGTTCGGTCCAGTTGCCCCCCAGCGTGGCTGGGCTGCCGGCCTGCAACTGGCGTCGGCGCGGGCGCAGGACCGGCATGCGGCGCGCCTGCCGCCAGGCCTGCAGCAGATGTGCGGCGGGCGCCTCGCCATCGCGCGATTGGCGGAAGCGCAGGAACCAGGCGGCGCGCTGTTGCGCGCGGTCGCCGCCGGAGGAGCGCCGCCGCGGCACCGCTTGTCCGCTGGCCAGCGCGGCCAGCAACAGCATCGCGCCTGCACAGCGGCGAATCATCGCCCCGTGAGTATAGCGCAGGCTCTTTCCCCAGAGCCACCCGCCAGGGGGCGGCGCCCCGGTTAGTCGACGGTAAGGGTCACGCTGACAGATTGGGTCACCGGGTTCACGGTGTTCGGCGTGGCGTCCTTCACGCTCACGGTAATCATATAATTGTTCGCGCTGGAGAAGCTTGTAGTCGAGCCCCCGCAGGCGGCGCCGGCCAACGCCAGCAAAGCTACCGCGGCCCAGCGCGTCCGCTTGCGCCGCCAGGCGAGCGCCAGGCCCGCCGCCAGCAGCAGGAGCAGCCAGCCGCCGGCGGATCCCGCGCCGCCGCCGCCGCCGCCGCCAACCCCCGCCACCGCCGGCGTGCTGACGCTGACCTGGAACGTACCGCCGGGCGCGGCGGTGAACGGCGCCGGGACGCCGCAGGATCCGCCCGGCGGCGCTCCCGTGCAACCCGCGGTTGCGGCAAAACTCAGGCCGGCGGTGCCGGCGATGGTTACGGAGTACGTGGCCGGGGCGCCCGCCTTTACCGTCATCGTGGTCGGCGTGGCCTGCAGGGTGAAACTGCCCTCGGTGACGTCGGCGGCGGTCTGCGTCACGACCCCGCCATTGCTGCCGGTGGCGACGATCGGCACCGGGACCGCGCCGGTTTGGGCAATCCCGGTGACCAGCGCCTGCGAGCCGCTGATGCTGCAGCTCGCGCCCGCCGGCAGGGGCGCGCCGCAGGCCAGCGCGATCGTCCCGGTATAACCATTGGCGGCGCTGGCCGAGAGGTTCAGCCTTACGGGCTCGCCCGGCAGGTAGACCGCCTGCGCCGGAATCGCACTCAGCGCGATGCCGGGCGGCGCAATCGCCGGGATGCTCCAGGCGCCGCGGCCGTGCGTGCCCGCGATCAGCGTCGGCGTCCCGCTCGCGTCCGTCAGCGCCAGGCTGAGCACCGCCGCGGCTGGCAGGTTGGTGCCGACGCGATACCAGACTTCATTCGCCCCCGCGCTGCCGCCGTCGCTGACGACGAATACGCCCACATCGGTGGCGGCATAGACGTTCGCCGGATTGCTCGGGTCAATCACGATGGCGTTGATCGGCGTGCCCGGCAGGTTGCCCGCGATGTTGACCGCGGTGGCTCCGCCGTCCGTGCTTTTGTATAGGGTTGCGCTGGTGCCGACGTAGCCTAGGCCCCAATAGACCGTGCTCGGGTTGATCGGATCCACCGCGATGGCGCTCACCGGCCCCGGAAAGGTTGTGGGCGTTCCCGCCGGCGCTTCGGTCCAGGTGGGGAGCGCGCCGCTGACGGTGGCGTTGCTGGTGACGCTCAGGCTTCCATCGAAGGCGCCGGCGTAGATCACATCCGGCGAACTCGGCGCTGCCGCGATGGCGGTGAGGTCGTCGTTCTTGGCGGTCAAGCTCGAGCTGTCGCCGGGATGAGTGAGGTTGCCGCTGATCGCCTGCCAGCCGGTGTTCACCGCGGTGGGGCAGGCCGGTCCGCGCCAGACGCTCGAGCCGGCGAGCAGCATGGTGGCAGGGTTGGAGGGCGTCAGGATATAGGGGACGTAAAACTCTGTGTTTTCGGTGATCTTCGTGCCGTCCACCACGGGGTTGAATCCCTGGCCGCCGTTGTTCGAGCACTGCACCGAGACGTTGTAATTCTCGGTGAACAACTGCTGCGGATTCTGCGGATTGATGGCGGTGTGGCCGCCGTCGCCG
>DAIDIF010000109.1 GCA_027451805.1 Acidobacteriota bacterium | reverse complement strand
CTCCGCCGCCCAGCGCCGCCAGAACGGCAGCGCCGCGGCCGCATTCACCCGCGGCGCGTACTCGCGGCTGTACAACAACAGCGCCGCCGGATGCGGCGGCAGCGCGCCCAGGCTGGCGGCGCTGAAATCCTCCAGCGGGCGCACCGCCAGCGGCCGGCGGACATACCCCAGCTCCGGCCGCGTCAGCTCATCCGTCGCCGGCCATGCCGTCCACACCGGCCCGGGGGGCGGATGCGCCTCCAGCGCCTGCGCCGCACTCTCCTGCAGGCGCACGAAGGTGGCGTAGGCGAGATTGTCCTCGTAGGGAAACGGATAGGGCGGATTCCAGAACCAGGCCGCCACCAGCCACACCGACGCCGCCAGCGTCCACCAGCCCGCGCCTCGGAGCCGCGCCACCTGCTCGCCGATCCAAACGTAGTACAGCGCCAGCGCCGGCAGCAGATAGCGCGCCAGCACCGCCCCTCCCACCACCGCGTGCGCCGCCACGTAGACCCCGATCACCGGCCATAGTCGAATCCGGCCGGCCGGCGCGGGCTCCGGCGCCGCCGCCGCCCGCGGCGCGCGCCACGCCGCGACCAGCGCCAGCAGGGTGAGCGGACCGGTGCCGTCGTAGCCCCCCAACTGCCACAGCCGCCGCAGCAACGCCAGCCCGATGCGCGGCAGCGAGAACGCCGCCTGGCTTACGTTGTAGGCCACATACGTCGGGTTGCCGATCCAGTAGCCGGTGGCGTGGTGAAAGTACAGATACCAGCCCGCCAGCGCCGCCGCCGGCAGCAGCAGCTCGCGCCGCCCGCGCTTGCCGTCCCATAGCCACAGCGCCGCCGGTGCCAGCAGCGCGGTCTCCTTCATCAGGCAGGCGGCGGCGAACAATCCCGCCGCCGCCCAGCGCTGTCCGCGCTCGCGCCATACCAGCCCCCACACGATCAGCACCGCCGCCGGCACGTCGAGCTGCGCCAGCGTGGACTGGGCGAACACCAGCGGCGTCAGCCCCACCAGCAGCGCCGGAATCGCCGCCCGCGGCCCCAGCCGGCGTTCCGCCAATCGGTACACGCCCGCCACCAGCGCCGCCGCCCACACCAGCATCGCCAGCCGCGTCACCAGCGGATGAAACCCGCCCAGGCTCCAGGCCAAGGCCAGATACACCGACAGCAGCGGCGGGTGCCCGTTCGCCAGCGTGGTGCGCGGCGCCAGCCAGCCGTGGTGGAGGAAGTCCAGCCCGGCGAAGATGAAGTAGCCGGCCTCGTCCCAGTAATAGGGCAGCCGCAGCAGGGTCAGATGCAGCGCCGCCAGCCCCAGGTAGAGGCCGCCATAGGCGGCTACCCGGCGCCTCACGCGGCAGGTCCCGAGTCGCACCAGCTTGACCGGGGCGAGATCGCAGGGACAGGGCTGCGAACCGGGGCCCCCGGCGCGCCCGCGCGCCGCGGTGGCCGTAATTCCGAAGGGGGCGAACGTCGCAGTGAGCCCGCTGTGCCGGGGCCCCCAGAACGCTCGCGTTCTGGGGTGGCTGCCGGGGTACAACGCTCCGGAAGGGGCGAGGCGCAAGCGATGCTAGCCGCCCCGGCGCAGCCACAGCCGCGGGCGGTACGACGCAGGGAGGCCGGCCGACTGAGTTGCGCGCCTGGCGTTGAGCCCGCCACAGTCCGACATCGGGCCCGGCCCCACGCCGGGCCCGACGCCCCTGCCCCGGTCGGCCAACCCGACGCGCGCAACTCAGGAGGAGCGTACCGGGATGTACGTGACGACGGCCGGCCGACTGAGGACGACGCAGCGCGCCGCGCATCGCCCCGCCCGGCTCGTAATCGCCGAGGCCCCATGACGACGTTCCGGAACGCCCTGCGCCCTATTGCACCGCCCCGGGCGCGTGCAGCGGCTGCAGTTGAATCTCGCCGAAGGCCTTCTCGTACCCTTCCACATGGGTGTGCAGCAGGTGCAGCACCGCCTTCGCCTGCTGCGGGCTCAGGTAGACGCCCTGAAACAGGTGCAACTCGATCTCGTCCGGGGACTTCGGCTCCACGGTGCCGAACTGCAGAAAAAAGTCCCACGTGCTGGGGCGAATCTGCACCGAGTTGGCGTAGTTCTCGCGGTAGTCGGCCCGTGACACGACCCGCACCCGCGGCGGATTGGTGGTACTCATCGTCCTACACCCCCAGGCGCTTCAGTTCGTCTTGATAGTACTTGCGATAGAGGATGTCCCACTCGTCCGACCCCTCCAGGATGTTCTTCTTCTGCGAGCTGATCTTCAGCCGCACTGCCTCATCCATCTTCGCTTCCTGCGCGAAGAGCTGCTCCAGCAGCTTGCGCACCTCCAGCCGCACCGTGTTGCGGTCCTGGTGAAAGCGCACCTCGGGACGTTCCGCCAGCGCCGCGGTGACCACGTGCGAAAGCTGATTGATCTTGTCGCGGCTGACCCGCATCACAGCACCACCTTGTGCTTGCGCACCAGCTCCGCCTTGATCTTCTTGAACGAGTCGCTGTAGGTCGCGCCCAGGCGCTGCATCTCCTCCGCGTGCGAGGCCAGAATCGCCCGCGCCTCCTCGTTGATGCGGTCCTCCACCCCGAACTCGGTCTCCAGCGCATGCTGAATCGCCGCCTGCAGCGCCGCCGCGTCGGCGGTTGTGATCAGCTTCTCCGCCGGCAGCCGCAGCGCCAGCACGCGCGCCAGATAGGTGATGTACTCGCGGGCGATCCGCATCCGACCGTTAGTCTAGCATTCCCCGGCCAGCCGCCGCAGCAGCGGACGATCGGCCTCGAGAAACGGATACGCCGCGAGCGCGTCGGCGCGCTCCCAGGCGATGGCGGCGAAGACCCGGTTCTCGGGCTCTCCGGCCACGATGTCGGCCTCGTAAAAGGCGAGGTCGAGCTCGCCGTCACCGTAATTGTGGCGCAGGCGCAACAGCAGCCCGCGCACCTCCGCCTCGATGCCCAGCTCCTCGCGC
>DAIDIF010000108.1 GCA_027451805.1 Acidobacteriota bacterium | reverse complement strand
TGACCGAGGGGCTGCTGCTGGCGGCAATCGCGGCGGCGGCGGCAGGGGGGGTGGCCATCTTCGCCGGCCGGTGGATCGTGCGGCTGGCGGGCGACCCGTTCGCCCCCGACCTCGACTGGCGGGTCTGGGCGTTTTTGGCGGCGGTGGCGCTGGGCACCGGGCTCGTCCTGGGCCGGCTGCCGGCCTGGCAGGCGCGGAGCGGCAACCCCGCCGCGGATTTGAAGTCCGCCGGGGCGCGCGCGGAGGGGCGCGCGCCCGGGCGCGTCCCCTTGGGCCGTCCGCTGGTGACCGCCCAGGTGGCGTTTTCGCTCCTGCTGGTGGTGGCGGCAGGGCTGTTCGCGCGCAACCTGGCGGCCATGTTCCGCGTCAACCTGGGATTCGACCGCAACCACATTCTCACCGCGCAGCTGGCGCTGCCCGATGCGGGCGTGCCGGTCGCGCAACTGCGCGTGCTTGACCAGGGCCTGCTGCGGCGCATCGCGGCGCTGCCGGGGGTGCGCGCGGCGGCGATGGATCAGAACGGGCTGGACGATTTTTCTGCCGACACCAGCGGCATCGTCCTCGCCGGCGTGGTGTCGCCGCCGGGCGGGTACGTCGCAAACGAGAACACCGTCTCGCGCGACTTCTTCCAGGCGGTGGGGATGACGATCGTGCGCGGGCGCGGATTTCAAGCCGCCGACACGGCGCACGGCCCGGCCGTGGTGGTGGTGAATCAGGCGTTCGCGCGGCAGTTCTATCCCGGCCGCAACCCGATCGGCAAGACGTTCGGATACGACGCCCAGCACACCGGGCAATTCCGCATCGTCGGCATCGTCGCCGACGCGCGGGTGAACGACCCGGACACGCCGGCGCAGCCGCTGTTCTACCGGCTGCTGCAGCAATCGGGCGCGGAGGCGCTGACGCTCGAGGTGCGGACGGCGGGCGATCCGGCGGCGCTGATTCCGGCGGTGCGGACGGCGGCGGCGGGGTTCGATGCGCAACTGCGGGTGCGGCAGATCTCGACCGTCGCCCACCGGCTGGACGAGATGCTGCAGCGCGACACGCTCATCGCGCAGCTCAGCTCCGGGGCCGGAATGTTGGCCCTGGCGCTCGCCTGCCTGGGACTGTTCGGCGTCACCGCCTACACGGTGAACGCGCGGCGCGGGGAGTTCGGGCTGCGCCTGGCGCTGGGCGCGGAACCCGCGATGGTGGTCAGGCTGGTTCTGGGCGAAGCCGCGGTGCAGATCGGGCTGGGCCTGGCGCTGGGGCTGCCGTTGGCGCTGGCCGCGTCCCACTGGGCGCAGCCGCTGCTGCCCGGCGTCAGCGCCACCGACCCGGCGACGCTGGCCGCCGCGCTCGCCGTCATGCTGGCGCTGCCGCTGTTGGCCGCACTCGGCCCCGCCTGGCGCGCCGCGAGAACCGATCCCGCCCTCGCCCTCCGCGCGGACTAGCGGGATGTCAGACGCCCGGCCGGGTGTCGCAGCCCAGCGCAAAGCGCAGCGCGGCGCGCACCTCCCGCATGCGCGACGGGCTTCGATCGGCCGTGCGCAGCAGCTTCTCGTCAAGCACGATCTGCACGGCCTTCATCGTGGATTTTGCTCCACTCCGCGCTTCGGCTTGAGTTTCAGCTTGCGCAGCCGGGCCGCGATCTTGGCGGCGAAGGGCTGGGCGAGCTGCCCGGAAGAACCGGCGTAGGCGTTGCCCCAATACGCGGCGCGGATGGTGTCGGTGTGCCGGAAGAGGCGGCGGCCGGAAGGGCCGACCACCCAGTAGCGAATCTTGGCGGTCTCCCGGCCGGCGCCCATGCCCACCATCAGCCGCACGGCGCGATTGCCGGCATGCCAGGAAAGAATCTCGCCCTCGAGCCGATAGCTGCCCGCCGGCGGCGCACCCGCCGGCGCGGTCAGCACATCGAAGCGCAGGCTGTCCTTGCGCTGCAGCTCGGCCACCGTCTCGGCCTGCAGCTGCGCCGGTTGGTAGGGCCAGGGGCAATCGGCACGGAAGTCCGCGACGTAAAGCACCGGCTTGCCGTTGCCCGGGGCCGTGCCAAGCGCGGCCAGCTTCGGCGCCGGCGGCGCGACCGGCTTCTCAATCATCGCCAGGATGACCGATTGCGGCACGCCCTCGGCATGCAGTTCCCCCAGCGCCTTCACCGAAGTGTCGAAGGCGGCGGGCGCGGCCTGAATCTTGGCCAGAATCACCGCCGGTGCGAGCCCGGCCTGCTGCAGCGCGACCACATCGGCGTCGGTCATCCGGTGGGGCGCGGCCTGGGCCGCCACCAGGACGGCGATCACACACGCGGCGATCACGGCCAGCGCCGGGCGCATGGCGGCAGTATAGAAGCGGGGCGGGCCACCCCGGGGGGTGGGGTACCATGAAAGCTTGCAGAATCAGGAGCCCGAGAGGAGAACCATGCCCGCAGCCGGCGCCCACGATCCCAACAAGGTATACGACCTCGCCATCATCGGCAGCGGCCCCGGCGGCTACTGGGCGGCGATTCGCGCCGGCGAGTACGGGCTGGCGACGGTGTGCATCGAGAAGGACGAAAAGCTGGGCGGCACCTGCCTGCACGTCGGCTGCATCCCCACCAAGGCGCTGCTCTACAGCGCCGACGTGATGGACACCTTCCGCAATGCGAAGGAGCTCGGTTTCGACCTCCCCGGGCCGGTCGCGGTGAATTGGGCGGCGATGCAGGCGCGCAAAAACAAGATCGTCTCCAAGCACGCCAAGGGGATCGAGTATCTGTTCAAGAAGAACAAGGTCGAATGGCTGCGCGGCGAGGCGAAGTGGGCGGGGCCGGGCACGCTTGCGGTGAAGCAGGCCGACGGAGCGGTGAAGCAGGTCAAAGCGAAGACCATCATGATCGCCACCGGCTCGACCGCGCGCCTGCTGCCCGGGATGCAGGCCGACGACCGCATTCTGACCAACATCGAAATCCTCTCGCTGCCGGAGATCCCCAAGCGGCTGGCCATCATCGGCGCGGGCGCGGTCGGCGTGGAGTTCGCCTCGATCTACCGCCGCTTCGACACCGAGGTCACGATTTTGGAGATGCTGCCCCGGATCGTGCCGGTCGAGGACGAGGAGATCTCCAAGGAGCTGGAGAAGCATCTCAGGAAGCAGAAGATCAACATCCAGACCGGGGCCAAATTCGAGCGCGCGGAAAAGACCGCGACCGGCGTGAAGATCGCCTACACCGCCTCCGACGGCACCGCGCAGACGTTCGAGGCGGACAAGCTGCTGGTGGCGGTCGGCCGCGCGCCGCTGACCAGTGCGCTGGGCCTGGAAAAGAGCAAGGTGCAACTGGAGCGCGGCTTCATCAAGACCGACGGCTACATGCGCACCGGCGAGCCCGGCGTTTACGCCATCGGCGACGTGGTCGCGGGCTCGCCGCAACTGGCGCACGTGGCCTCGATGGAGGGGCTGGTGGCCGTGGCCCACATCGCCGGCAAGCCCACCCACGCCATGGACTACACCCGCGTTCCCAACTGCACCTACTGCGAGCCGCAGGTGGCGAGCGTGGGGCTGACCGAGCAGGCGGCCAAGGCCAAGGGGCTGGCGGTCAAAGTCGGCAGGTTCCCCTTCGCCGGCAACTCCAAGGCCACCATCCTGGGGATGCACGAAGGCTTCATCAAGATGATCGCCGATGCCAAGGACGGCACGCTGCTGGGCATTCACATGATCGGGCCGGTGGTCACCGAACTGGTCGCGGAGGCGACGCTGGCGCTGCAGTTGAACGCCTCGGCGGACGAGCTGATGGAGACGATCCACGCGCATCCGACGGTGTATGAGGCGATGCTGGACGCGGCCAACAACATCTACGGCTTGACCATCAACTTCTAGGGGCGACGCGGACCATGCAGCCTCTGGCGATTCTCGAGCCGGGGCGGATGGGCTACGCCCCAGCCGGCGCGCTGCAGCAGGAGCTGGTGCGGCGGCGCGCGGCGGGGGAAATTCCCGACACCCTGGTGCTGCTGGAGCACGCGCCCGTGATCACGCTGGGGCGCAACGCGAAGGCGCAGAACCTGCTGGCGGGCGCGGCCGAACTGGCCGCGCGCGGCGTCGAGGTGGCGGAGTGCGACCGTGGCGGGGATGTGACCTACCACGGGCCCGGGCAGTTGGTGGGCTACCCGATCCTGGACCTGCGCGCCAGCGCGCGACCGGCGTTTCTGCCGCCCAAGGCCGGGCGGCTGGAGCTGGGGCCGGTCGAATACGTGCGCGCGCTGGAAGAGGTCCTGATCCGCGTGGCCGGCGACGCGGGCCTCGCCGCCCGGCGCATTCCCGGCCTCACCGGCGTATGGACGGCGCAGGAGCCGGCGCGCAAGCTCGCCGCCATCGGCATCCACGTCGCCCGCGGCATCACCAGCCACGGCTTCGCCCTCAACGTGCGCGACGAACTGGCCAACTTCGGCCTGATTGTGCCCTGCGGCATCCACGCGCGCGGCGTCACCTCGCTCGCGCGCGAGAGTGGGCGGGCTTGGACGCTGGCGGAAGCCGCGGCGCTGGTCAAATTGCGGTTCCTCGAGGTCTTCGCACGGGAATTGGCAGCGGCAGCGATTTCATGGGACGATAAAAGTTCGTAACCAAGCAGCATCCAGAGAGGACATAGCCATGCCGGTTGACGTAGTGATGCCCCAAATGGGGGAGTCCATTTTCGAGGGCACGGTGACGAAGTGGCTGCGCAAGCCGGGCGAATCGGTGCGCCGCGACGAGCCGCTGTTTGAGATCTCCACCGACAAGGTGGATGCCGAGATTCCCTCGCCCGCGACCGGTGTGCTGAAAGAGATCATGGTCCAGGCCGGGCAGACGGTGCAGGTCAACACCGTGGTGGCGACGCTCGAAGCAGGCGAAGCCGCCGACGGCGCCAAGCCTGCGGCTGCCGCGCCGGCGCCCGCCCCGGCCGCGGCGCCCCCCCCACCACCCGC
>DAIDIF010000107.1 GCA_027451805.1 Acidobacteriota bacterium | reverse complement strand
CGGCGCCGCTTCCAGCGCCGGCGCCGGCGCGCCGCCCCCGGCGGCGGCGCCGATGCCGATGGCGCAGGCGCATACGGTGGAGGCGTTTCTGCAGACGCTGCCGCCGGCGGCGGCGCCGCGGTTGACCGAGATGCGGGCGATGACGCTGGCGGCGTATCCGCTCTCCTGCCTCGACCACATCCAGGCGCAGCCGGGCGGGCGCGGCGGCTTCCCGTCCTATCTGTGGCAACCCGCGGGGGCGACGCACCTTTTGCCCGGCTTTGACCGGCAGCGGGCGTTCTACGGCTGCTACGACTGGCACTCGGCGGTGAACTCCACCTGGACGCTGGTGACGCTGCTGAAGCAGTTTCCCAACCTCCCCGTGGGCCCGCTCATCCGCGAAAAGCTGAACGCGCACCTGGGCAAGAGCAACATCCAGGGCGAGCTGAAGTTCTACCAGCACGCCAAGGCGTTCGAGCGGCCCTATGGGCAGGCGTGGCTGCTCAAACTCTACGGCGATCTGCTGACCTGGAACGATCCGGAGGCGAAGCAGTGGGCGGCGCACGTGGCGCCGCTGGCGCAGTTCTTCTCCAAGAACCTGACCAGCTATCTCACCACCCTGCCGACGCCGATCCGCCAGGGCGTGCACCCCAACACCGCCTTCGACATGAACAACATGCTGCCCTACACCGAGGTCGCGCACGACGCCGCGCTGCACCAGGCGATCGTCGCGACCGCGATGCGGTTTTACGCGCACGACCAGGACTGCCCGACGGCGTATGAACCCGAGGGCGTGTCGTTTCTCTCGCCCTGCCTGGTGGAGGGCGCGCTGATGGCGCACGTGCTGCCGCCGGCGCAGTTCGTGACGTGGTTCAACCACTTCATGCCGGCGGTGTACAGCGCCAAGTCCCGCCCGCTGATCTCGCCCTTCGACGCCAGCAAGATGACCAAGAGCCAGATGGCCGGCCAGTCGCACTTGATCGGGCTGGCGTTTTCGCGCGCGGCGGCGATGCTGACCATCGCCGACGCGCTGCCGCCCAACGATCCGCGCGTGGCCGTGTTCCGGCGGCTGGCGGCGATCCACGCGGTGCAGGGCTACAAAACGCTGGACGAGGCGGGGTATCTCGAGACGCACTGGATCGCCAGCTACGCGCTGATGTACCAGCGCGCCGCGGCCGCGCCGGCGCCGGTGCAGGGCCGGGCGGTGGCGGCGGCGAGCGAGCGGTAGCGGGCGGCGCGGCGTACGGCTAGGCGGCGCGCTGTTGGCGGGCGCGGGCGAAGACGCCGAGGGCGGCGGCGGCGAAGGCGGGGATGTCGGCGGGCTTGCGGCTGGAGACCCAGTTGCCGTCGACCACGACTTCCTGGTCCTTCCAGTGGGCGCCGGCGTTGCGGAAGTCGTCCTGGAGGGAGGGCCAACTGGTAAGGGTGCGGTTGCGCACCAGGCCGGCGGAGATGAGCAGCCAGCCGCCGTGGCAGATGACGGCGATGGGCTTGTTGTGCTCGGCCATGGCGCGGACGAAGCGCTGCGCCTCGGGCACGAGGCGCAGGCTGTCGGCGTTGACCACGCCGCCGGGCAGCAGCAGCGCGTCATAGGTTTCCGGCTGGGCGAGGGCGAGATCGACGTCGCGGGCGAAGTGGTCGCCGAGCTCGGTGTGATGCAGGCCCTGGAGGCGGGGAAGCCGGGAGACGATGTCCACTTTGGCGCCGGCGGCTTCGAAGGCCTGCTTGGGGCCGGTAAGCTCGACCTGCTCGAAGCGGTCGTCCACCAGGGCGGCGATACGCATACCGGACAAAGCGTGAGTCTGGGGCACGGTGCCCTCCTTGCCAAGGTTGGATGCAGGCTCAGTGGCGGCCGCCGCTGCCGGCGGCGGGGGAGGCTTTGGCTTCGGCGGCGGGGGCGCGCTCGAGGTAGGGGACGAAGGGGGTCAACTGCAGCGGCATCTTCTCGCGCGCCGAGAGCAGGTGCTCCGCCGGCTGGGGCTCGAGCGTGACGCTGCCGTCCCAGGGGTCGACCAGCAGGCGGCCGCCGAGCGGGAGGGCGGCGATCTGCGAGACTTGGGCGGGCTGCAGCGCCGGGGCCTTGGCTTCGACCGCGTGCAGGCGGACCAGGTAGTCGTGGCTGAACCAGCCATTGCCGAGGTTGGGATTGAACAGGTGAGGGGAGAGCTTGCGGCGGGCGGCGACCTGGCGCAGGAAGAGGCCGGCGGCGGCGAGCTGGTCTTTATACGGGGAGTTGATCAGCAACTTCACCGCGAGCTGGTTGGCCTGGGCTTCCTCCTGCGGGGTGCGCTTGAGGTGGAGCAGGCGCAGGGTGTCCTGGTCGGCGAAGAGCATGCGGTCGGCGAAGGCATAGCGGGTGTCGAGGGTCTGGCCGAGGTCAATGTGGGCCAGCTCGTGCGCCAGCATGGCGGCAAGGGCGGCCTCGTCGGGCAGGCTATCAATCAAGCCGCGGCTGAGGACGATGGTGTGGCCGATGGTGAGCGACTCGAGCGGGGTGGTGAGCAGGATGCGGCAGCGCACCGCGGGAGCGATGCCGAGGCGGTTGGCGAAGATGAGGTTGTTGACCACGGTCTGCAGCACCGCGTCGGCGGGGCCAGGGGGGGCGAGCAGGCCGGAACGCTCGAGCCGGTCGAGCACGTTGTCTTCCGCCTGGCGCTCCCAGGCGCGCGCGCTGGCGAGCGGCGAGAGGATGGCGGCGGGGGCGGCCTGGCGGGCCAGCGCGGCGCCCTCCACCGACATGGTGGTGAGCTCCTGCTGGTTGCCAGCGTGGCGCAGGTCGTAACCCCAGATGCGGGTCTGCGCCTGGTAGCGGGCGTGGCGGACGAGGCCGTAGCGCAGGTCGCTCTCTTCGGCGTAGATATAGGCGGGCATCCAGACGCCGGGCTGGACGTTCCAACGCCAACTATCGAAGTGCAGATCGGGATGACCGAAGCGATTCTGCCAGAAGCTGCCGTTGAAGCGCACCAGCGTGTCGTGGTGATCCTCGATCCAGATGCGCCCCCAAAAGCTGCCCTTGGCCTTGACGCTGAGCGGGGCGACGTCGAAGACGTAGCAGCGCACCTGGCCCAGGAAGGCGCGGCGCACGTACTGGAAGCGGTAGTGCTGGCGGTCGAAATGGCCGGCGCCGGGAAAGAGCATGCCGGCGAAGGTGTTGCGGAAGATGTCGAGCTGGAGGGTGTGGCGCACGGGAAAGATGAGCAGGTCGTCAATCGGGCCGATGAGCTGGCGCCAGAATTGGCGGGGCTGGGGCAGGAAGCTGACGGTGCGAAACTTGCCGCCGCGGAAGTCGAGGATGCCGAGATAGTAGCGGTCGGCGACCGGCACCTCGCCCAGGGTGGGGTCGGGGCGCAGGTTCTGCATATAGGTCTCGACCCGCGGGGTCATCTCCTGCAGGCGGTGGTAGAGCTGGGCCTCGCGCGCGCTCATGGCGTCGAGAATCTGGTCGGCGGCGGCGGCGGGGGAAAGCGGCGGCGCGGGCGCCTGGGCGGTGGCGGCGCAGAGCAGCAAGAGGCCGCCGCAACCTCGGAGGGAGAACCGCTGGAGCAACACGATGGTGTGACACCTCAATAGGCAAGCTGGAAGCGCACGTGCAGGGTCACCGTCCAGTCCACGGCTGCGCCGTGGCGGCGGGCGGGGCGGAAGCGCAGGCGGCGGGCGGCGGCGATGGCGCTCTGGTCGAGGCCGTAGCCCAGGCGGCGCATCAGTTCCACAATGTGGACCACACCATCGGCGCCGAGGCGGACCTTGAGCACGACTTCGCCCTCGACGCGATGCTGGGCGGCGGCGGCGGTGTAGGCCGGCGTGGGGAGCGCCAGGATCTGCGGGGGCTCGAACCCGGCCGGGGGCGGCGGCGCGACGATGGCCAGCGATGCGGGCGCGGCCGGGGCGGGGCCGAAGGCGGCCGGGTGCACGATGCGGCCGCCGGGC
>DAIDIF010000106.1 GCA_027451805.1 Acidobacteriota bacterium | reverse complement strand
GTGATGACCTTCATGCGGAAGGCGCTGGCCAAGTAGCCGCGCGGCGGCCTATTCCTTTTCGTCCAGAATCTGCTGCGCGTAATAGTTCACGACCTTGGCCTGATCGCGGGCGATGGTCAGGAAGGCGGTTTGCAGCAGCTGCCGGCGCGAGCGGGAGAGCAGGTCGCGGATGCTCTGGCGCACCTGCGGATCCGACAGCGGGCGCAGGCCCGCAGGCTCGATGCCCTGCAGCTTGAGCAGATAGTAGCCTTGCGGGGTATGGATCACGGGCGACACCTGGCCGGGGCGCAGCGCCAGGATGGCGTCGCGTAGCGGCGCGGGCGTTTGCGACATCAGGGCGGATTGCGAGATGAGCCCCAAGTCGCCGCCGCTCGAGGCGGTGGCCGGATCCTCGGAGTAGTCCTCCGCCAGGGTGGCGAAATCGGCGCCCTGCGCCAGGCGCTGGCGCAGCATGGCGATCTTCTTGCGCGCGGCGGCGGGGGTGGCGGCCTTGTCCTCGGCCAGGTTGGTGACGGCGCCGGGGTGGGGGGTGACGACGATCTCGAGCACGTGGTACTGGCGCTCGGGGAGGTGGAAGCTGGCCTGATTCTGGCGGTAAAAGGCGGCGATCTGGGCCGGGCTGACCGCGACCCGGTCGTCCACTTCGCGCTGCATGAGCTGCTCAATGACGAGATCGTCGGTGACCTGCCGGCGCAGCGTGGCGGCGGGCGGCGGGGGCTGGCGGGCGCGCTCCACCGCCATCTCGCGGGCCACCTGGGCGGGATCGGCGGCAATGCCCAGCTTGGCGGCGTATTGCAGCAGGATGTGGCGGTCGATCAACTGATTGAGCAGGGACAACCGCAGTTGCAGGCTCTGCTGCGGTGGCAGCGGGACGGCGGCGCCGGCGGTCTGGCCGGCATAGAGCCGGTCGAGCTCGGCTTCCATCACGGGCTGGCCGTTGACCAGCGCCAGCACGCCGGGAGCGGGGGCGCTGGGGCGCAGCCAAGCGCAGCCGCCGAGGCCGAGGGCCAGAATCAGCGGCAGCAGGCAGGCGGGGCGGGCGGGCACGCTTCAGTGTAGAACCTGTCTCATCATGCCGCAAGACGGGCACCGGGAGAGGGGCGGGGGGCGGTTCCCGGGGATCAACCCGGCCCCGGACCGCGAGGCGGGGGGCGGTCCGGCGGCGGATTTTCGCCGACGGCGCCCGGAGCGGCCGGCCCGAAACTTGAAAGCTACCGTGCAGGACACAATTTTGCGATCATATTTGGATGTATTGCGTGTATTCTAACAGGAACGAAGGGACACACGAATGACGGCGGCAGGCTCCAATCCACTTTTCTTGCCGCTCGCAGTGTGATATGGCTACGCTCATGCGCATCAGCAAAACCGACATCGAATCCCTGGCCCAGTTCCGCTATGCCCTGCGGCAGTTCCTGCGCTTCAGCGAGCGCGCCTCGCGGCAGGCGGGGGTGTCACCGCAGCAGCACCAGTTGCTCATGACGGTCAAAGGCATGCGCGGCCGCAACTGGGCCAACGTGGCCGAGATCGCCGAACGGCTGCAGGTGAGCCACCACGCGGCGGTGGCGCTGGTGACGCGGGCGCAGAACCTGAAGCTGGTGAAGCGCGCCCAGGGCAAGGAGGACCGGCGCACGGTGCAGGTGTCGCTGACCCCCAAGGGCGAGGCCCTGATCGCGCAACTGGCCGAGCTCCACCACCAGGAACTGGGACGCCTGTCGCACATCCTGCTCAAGCAGCTCCAGTCCATCGGCAACGCCGCCCGCCGCCGCCGGCCGTAAGTTCCGCGCGGCGGGGCAACTAAGCTAGAATCGAAGCGTGGCCGCTCCGGTCGCTGTCGCCTCACCCGTTGCCGCCATTGCCGACGCCCTAGCCGCCATCCGCGCCGGGCGCATGATCGTCGTGGTGGACGACGCCGACCGCGAAAACGAAGGCGATCTGACGCTGGCGGCGGAACAGGCCACCCCGGAAGCCATCAACTTCATGGCCCGTCACGGGCGCGGGCTGATCTGCGCCGCGCTCACGCCCGAGCGGCTGGAGGAACTGCGTATACCGCTGATGACGGCGGACAACACCAGCGCCTTCGGCACCGCCTTCTGCGAGTCGGTGGACGCGCGCGCGGGCGTGACCACCGGCATTTCGGCCGCCGACCGGGCGCGCTCGATCCAGGCGCTGGTGGATCCCGCCACCCGGCCGGACGACCTGGCGCGGCCGGGGCACATTTTCCCCCTGCGCGCGCGACCGGGCGGGGTGCTGGTGCGGGCCGGCCAGACCGAGTCGGCGGTGGATTTGGCGCGGCTGGCGGGGCTGCAGCCGGCGGGCGTGATCTGCGAAATCATGAACGAAGACGGCAGCATGGCGCGGGTGCCAGAGCTCGAGGCCTTCTGCCGCCGCCACGACTTGCTGATGATCACGGTGGCGGACCTGATTCGATACCGGTTGCAGCATGAGCGCCATGTGCTTGCCATCGGCGAGACGGAGATCGAGACCGAGTATGGCCGCTGCCGCATGCTCGCCTACCGCAGCCAGCTCGACCGGGAGCTGCACACCGCGCTGGTCTTCGGCAGCGGCCACGCCGCCACCGGCCCGGCGGGCACCCTGGTCCGCATGCAGGCGCACTGCCTGCCGTCGGCGCTGGGCTCGCTCGACTGCGGCTGCGCCGCCAACCTGGCGGCGGCGCTGCGGCGCATCCAGAGCGAGGGCGCCGGAGTGCTGGTGTACCTGCATCAGACCGGAGCCGGCTATACGCTGACGCCGGAGGGCGGCATCCAGCACGCCGAAACGGCGCAAGCCCAGTCCGGCAGGGATGCGGCCGCACCCGTCCACGGCGGCCCCGACGGCGGCCATGTCCAGCGCCAGATCGGCGTCGGCGCGCAAATTCTCGCCGACTTGGGCGTGCGCGAGATCCGGCTGCTGACCGACCACCCACGGCGGCTGGCGGGGCTCGAAGGGTATGGCCTGCGCATCGTCGAACACGTGCCGCTGCATCCCGCAGGCGCAGGCTGCGCCTCAACCGCGTGACCCCGGCGCCCGCCAGCGTGGATGTTTCGCTGTCGGAGGGCGTGACCATCGTCTGGCGCGACGGCCACACCAGCCACTACGCCATCGCCGCGCTGCGCGCCGCCTGCCCGTGCGCGACCTGCCAGGACTTGCACGGCGAGGGCCGCACACCGGAGCCGGTGAATCCGCTGCCTTTGTTCCAAGCGTCCCCCAAGCGCCTGCTGGAAGCCAAGCCGGTGGGCCGCTACGCGCTCCACTTCCGCTTCAGCGACAGCCATGAAACCGGCATCTTCACCTGGGAGTATCTGCGCTCGCTCTGCGCCTGCGACGAGTGCCGCTCGGGCACGACGAGTTGACTGGCGCGGGACCCCGCGCGGCTTCGCCGCGCGACCCGCTTACGCTCGGCCGGCCGGGGGCCCCGGGGCGCCCCGGCCAGCCGGGGCCGCGCCTCGTTGCTTGCCGGAGGCGGGCCGCCCTTCCGAGTTTCGCGGCCTTCTCGCGCCGACTTGGCCCACGGTGCCAACGGCGCGACCCGCGCGTACGGAGAGCGGTGATACAAATCACGGACGCACCCGCGGCGTGAATATAGCATCGAGGTGATGGATAAAGATTTTCCGGGAGGCGGGAGGCAGGAGGCATGACGACACAGACTTTGACCGAAAGAAAGGGCACGGAGCCGGCGGTTCATGTGGGCGCGCCGGACGAGACGATCCGCAAGATGTTCGACACCCTGGCGCGACGGGCGTTTTCAATATTCGAAGCCAACGGGGGCCTGCTCGGCAACGAGTGGGACGATTGGTTCCGCGCCGAGCGCGAGTTGTTTCATCCGGCGCATATCGAGGTGGCGGAGTCGGGCAACAGCTTCACGATTCGCGCCGAGGTGCCCGGCTTCGAGCCCAAGGATCTCGACATCAACATTGAAGGCCGGCGGCTGACGATCTCCGGGATGCGCACCTCCCAGGAGGAGCGCAAGGAGAAGAAGACGGTCTATTCGGAGGTCTGCTCCGACAAGATCTTCCGGGTGATGGACCTGCCGGCGGAGGTCAACGCGGAAGGCGCGAAGGCGATGTTGAAGGACGGGATGCTGGAGTTGGAGTTGCCCAAGGCGGCACCGGCGCGGAAGGTGACCGTCATGGGCGAGAAGGCCGCCTGACAGCGGCCGGTCGCGCAGCACGCACGCGCGACGCGGCGGCGGGTGGGTGCACCTCCCGCCGCCGGCTTGTTTCCGCAGCCCGGCACGGGGCTAGCCGCCCCAGCGCAGCTTGGCGCGCAGATGGGCGTAGAAGCGCGGCGGGGCGGCGGTGTCCAGGTCGAGCGCGAGCGGGCTGAGGGCGCAGAGGACTTGATCGCCGGGTTGGAGGCTGAGCACCTGCTGGCCGTCGAGGGTGAGGCAGGCGGACTCGGCGGCGTGCAGGTGCAGCCCGATGGGGGCGGAGTCGGGCACCACCAACGCGCGCTGGTTGAGGGCGTGCGGGCACACCGGGGTGATGACGAGGGCGCCGAGCGCGGGGTGCAGCACCGGGCCGCCGGCGCTGAAACTGTAGGCGGTGGAACCGGTGGGAGTGGCGACCAGCACGCCGTCGGCGCGGTACCGGGCGACAGTTTCGCCGCCTACCGAGACCTCCACCTGCACGATGCGCGCGGCGGCGGCCTTGGCCACCGCGACCTCATTGAGCGCATCGAGCACGGCGATCTCGCGCGGCGCGGCGGAGGGTGCGGTCGCGGCGCGGAGCACGCGGGCCCGCACCAGGGCGCGGCGCTGGCGATACCCGCGGCCGGCGAGGATCGCCTCCAGGCTGGGATAGAGATCGCCGGCGGCGGTCTCCGCCAGGAAACCGAGCGTGCCCAAGTGCACCGCGAAGATCGGGGTACCGGCGGCGGCGAGGCGGCGGGCGGCGTGGAGCACACTGCCGTCGCCGCCCAGCACCACGGCCAGCGCGGGCGGAGGCTCGGCCGCGGCGTCGGCGACGGGGACAAACCCGCGGGCGGCGAGCCAGCCCGTGAGCTCCTCCGCCAGCCGCGGCGCCTCGGGGTGGCCGGGCTTGGCGTAGAGCGCGATGCGCGAGCCGACGGGGATGGCGGACATTCCGGCCCCTATTAGAGCAAATCCAGCGCGGGTGTGACAGCCGTTTGAAGATGCGGCCGGCTTTTCCCGGCGAATGGCGGCCTTCGGGACGTGTTGACTGGCGCGGGGCCCCGCGCGGCTTCGCCGCGCGACCCGCTTACGCTCGGCCGGCCGGGGGCCCCGGGGCGCCCCGGCCAGCCGGTGCCGCGCCTCGTTGCTTGCCGGGGGCGGGCCGCCCTTCGGAGTTTCGCGACCTTCTCGCGCCGACTTGGCCCACGGTGCCAACGGCGCGACCCCCGCGTGCGGTGGTACGGCATGGCTGGATTGGCGCTAGGCGGGAAAGCGGGCGGCGAGCAGCCACTCCTGATTGCCGCGCGCGCCCAGCACCGGGCTGGGAAGGGCGCCGCGGGGCTCGCCGCCGGCGACGCGCACCGCCGCCGCCACGCGCTCCACCGCGGCCTGGCGCGCCGCCGGGTCGCGCACGATCCCGCCCTTGCCCACGGCCTCGCGGCCGCACTCGAACTGCGGTTTCACCAGGATCACCGCGTCCGCGCCCGGGGCCAGCAGCGGCGCCAACGCCGGCAGCAGCAGCGTCACCGAGATGAACGCCACGTCCACGGTCAGCAGTACGGGCGCCTCGCCCAGGTCGGAAGCGCGCAGATAGCGGGCATTGGTATTTTCCAGCAGATGCACGCGCGGATCGGTGCGCAGCCGCCACACCATCTGGTTGGTGCCCGCATCCACGGCGTGGACGCGGCGCGCGCCGCGCTGCAGCAGACAGTCGGTGAAGCCGCCGGTGGAGCTGCCCACATCCAGCGCCACCCGTCCAGCGACGGGGATGGCGAAGGCGTCGAGCGCCGCCGCCAGCTTGGCGCCGGCGCGGCTGGCGTAGGGCGGCGGAGCGGCGGCGAGGACGATGGCGGCGTCGGCCGGGATAAGGTGGCCGGGCTTGGCCGCGGGCGCGCCGCCCACCCGGATGGCGCCGGCCAGGATCAACGCCTGCGCCTGCTCGCGCGTGGGCGCCAGGCCGCGCTCCACCACCAGGCGATCGAGGCGTCGTTTGGGCGCGGATTTTCCGGCCATCACCAGCGCCGCGCGGCGGCGGAGGCGGGGCGCCCGGCGGCGGCGAACTCACGGATGCGCTGGCAGATGCCATCGCAGTCGAGACCGTACTTGGCGTGCAGCAGCGCCGGCGAGCCGTGCGGAATGATGCGGTCGGGCACGCCGATGCGCAGCAGCGAGACCGGGATGCGCCGGTCGTCGAGCAGCGCCGCCACCAGCGCGCCGAAGCCGCCCGCCAGCGTGCCCTCCTCCGCGGTCACCAGGAAGGGCCTTTCCGCCGCCAGGCACGCGATCAGCTCCTCATCGAGCGGCTTGACGAAGCGGGCGTTGATCACGGTGAGCGACAGTCCTTCCAGCGCCAACCGCCCGGCGGCCTCCAGGCAGGGGTAGACCATGCTGCCGACGGCCAGGATGGCGCCGTCGTTGCCCTCGCGCAGGATCTCGGCGCGGCCGATCTCGAGCTGGCGCACCGGCTCGGGCGCGACCCCCAGGCCGTTGCCGCGGGGATAGCGGAAGGCGATCGGGGCGCCGTGCTCAAGCGAGGTGTAGAGCATGTGGCGGAGCTCGTTCTCGTCCTTGGGCGCCATCACGGTCAGGTTGGGCGCGGCGGCGAGATAGGCGAGATCGTAAAGACCGTGGTGCGTGGGTCCGTCGGCGCCGACGATGCCGCCGCGGTCAAGCGCGAAGGTGACCGGCAGGTTCATCAGGCAGACGTCGTGGATGACCTGGTCGTAGGCACGCTGCAGGAAGGTGGAGTAGATCGCCGCCACCGGCCGCAGGCCTTCGCACGCCAGCCCGGCGGCGAACGTAACCGCGTGCCGCTCGGCGATGCCGACGTCGAAAAAGCGCTTGGGAAAGCGGGCGGCGAACTCGGTCAGCCCGGTGCCCTCGGTCATGGCGGCGGTGATCGCCACCACGCGCGGGTCCTGCTCGGCGCGCTCGCACATCGCCTGGCCGAAGACGCTGGTGAAGCTGGGCGCGCTGGCCGGGGCTTTGACGAAAGCGCCGGTGGAGATGTCGAACGCGGTGACGCCGTGGTACTTGGTGGGCAACTGCTCCGCCTGGGCATAGCCCTTGCCCTTGCGCGTGATCACGTGCAGCAGCACCGGGCCGTCGTGGTCCTTGACCTTGGCCAGGGTGTCGAGCAGGGCGTCGAGGCTGTGGCCGTTGATGGGCCCGACGTACTCGAAGCCCAACTCCTCGAATACCAGGCCGGGCAGAATCAACGTCTTCACCGCATCCACCCATTGCTGGGTCAGGCGGAACAGGCGGCGGCCGATGCGCGGCACCGAAGTGATCAACTGCTCAATCTCATCGCGCACGCGCTGGTAGGCCTGGCCGTGGGCGATGCGGTTCAAGTAGCCGGAGATCGCGCCCACGTTGGGCGAGATGGACATCTCGTTGTCATTGAGGATCACCAGCATGCGCGGCTTGAGATGGCCGGCCTGGTTGAGCCCCTCGAGCCCGACGCCGCCGGTGAGGCCGGCGTCGCCGATCACCGCGATGACGTAGTTCTTCCCGCCCGCCAGGTCACGCGCGGTGCACATGCCGAGGGCGGCGGAGATGGAGGTGCAGGCGTGCGCGACGTTGAAGGCGTCGTAGGGGCTTTCGTCGCGAACCGGGAAGCCGCTGATGCCGCCGTACTGGCGCAGGGTGGGAAAGCGGTCGCGACGGCCAGTGAGGATCTTGTGCCCGTAGGCCTGGTGGCCGACGTCCCAGACGATCTTGTCGGCAGGGGCGTCGAAGAGGTAGTGCAACGCCAGAGTCAATTCCACCGCGCCCAGGCTGGAGGCCAGGTGACCGCCCACCTTGCTCACGGTCTGGATCATGTAGTCGCGCAACTCCTCGGCCACCCGCGGCAGATCGTCGCGGGGGATTTTCTTCAGATCCGCGGGCGAATCAATGCGGTTGAGGAAGCGGTACTCCATGGAAAAAGGATACAGGAAATACGCGGCGCGGCGCACCTGGGCCGGCGCGGCCGCCGGCATCAGCCGGCCCGGAAGAGGGTGTACAGAAACGGCTGGCGCGTTCCTCCGGGAGTGTGGTGCAGTTCCTCGCGGCTCTCGATCAGATGGAAGCCGGCCCCGACCTCGGCTTGCAAGGCCGCGGCATGGTAGCGCATCACCGGCAGGCCGCTACATCGTTGCGGCCCCTCCGGCGCGAAGGTGGCGAGAAGGACATGGCCGCCGGGCTTGAGCGCCCGCGTCAGTTGCGCAACATAGGCGCGGCGCGCGGACGCGGCGGTCAGGAAGTGGAACACGTTGACTGGCGCGGGACCCCGCGCGGCTTCGCCGCGCGACCCGCTTACGCTCGGCCGGCCGGGGGCCCCGGGGCGCCCCGGCCAGCCGGGGCTGGGCTCGCTGCGACGTTCGCCCGTTGCTTGCCGGGGGCGGGCTCACTGAGACGTTCGCCCCCTTCGGAGTTTCGCGGCCTTCTCGCGCCGACTTGGCCCACGTGCCAACGGCGCGACCCCCGCGTTTGGACCGCTCCCGCGACCGGCGCTTCCCCGCCGGCAGCAAGGACGACCGTCGCGACGGCTTCGTTCTGGCCACCTCGCTGCGCACCGACCGCGCTTGCTTCCGGCGCTTGGCCGCGGCCGACCCGGCGCTGCTCGAGCTGCGCGCGCTCACGCGCCTGGACGA
>DAIDIF010000105.1 GCA_027451805.1 Acidobacteriota bacterium | reverse complement strand
GCGGCTGCGGGCGGCGCAGCGGCTGGGCACGACCACGATCGAGATCAAATCGGGGTACGGGCTGGAGCTGGAGGCGGAGCGCAAGAGCCTGCGGGCGGCGGCGCAGGCGGCGCGCCAGGCGGGGGGCGACGTGCCGCGGACGTTTTTGGGGGCGCACACGCCGCCGGCGGAGTACGCCGGCGACCGCGCCGGCTACGTGCGGGAGGTGTGCGAGCACATGCTGCCGGCGCTCAACGCCACCGCGGCGCCGGCGTACGGCGCCGAGTTCGCCGACGCCTTCTGCGACCCGGCGGGGTTCAGCCTGGCGGAGTGCCGCGCGGTGCTGCTGACGGCGCGCCGCTACGGCCTGAAGCTGAAGCTGCACGCGGAGCAGTTCGCGCCGCTGGGCGGCATCGGGCTGGGGATCGAGCTGGGGGCGGTGTCGGTGGATCACTGCGACGCGGCGCGGGCGGAGGATGCGGCGCTGCTGGCGCGGGCGAACACGGTGGCGACGCTGCTCCCGGGCGCCAACTTCTTCCTGGGCCAGCCCTACCCGCCGGCGCGGATGCTACTGCAGGGGGGGGGCGGCGGTGGCGCTGGCGAGCGACTGCAATCCCGGCACCTGCCCCATCCTCAGCCTGCCGCTGGTGATGAGCCTGGCGTGCAGCGGGATGGGCATGAGCCCGGCGGAGGCGTGGACGGCGGCAACGATCAACGGCGCGGCGGCGCTGGGGCGGGCGGCGGTGTGCGGCTCGCTGCAGCCGGGCAAGCGCGCCGACGCGGCGCTGTACGCGGCGGACGACTATCGCGCCATTCCGTATTCCGCCGGCCAGAACCTGTGCCGCGGGGTGGCGATTGCGGGAGAGTGGAGGCCCAACGATGGGATGGATTGAGTGCGTGCCGAATTTCAGCGAAGGCCGCGAGGCCGGGGTGGTGGACGCGATCGTGCAGGCGATGCTGGCGCTGCCCGGGGTCTACCTGCTGGAGCGCGAGATGGACGCCGACCACAACCGGGCGGTGATCACGCTGGCGGGGGAGGCGGAGGCGGTGGCGGAGGCGGCGGTGCGGGGGGTGGGCGCGGCGGCGGAGCGGATTGACCTGCGCCGGCACCGCGGCGCGCATCCGCGCATCGGCGCCACCGACGTGGTGCCGTTCGTGCCGCTGGAGGGCACGCGGCTGGAGGAGTGCGTGCGGCTGGCGGAGTGGGCGGGGGCGGAGATCTGGCGCCGCTATCAGATCCCGGTCTACCTCTACGAGGCGGCGGCGCGGCGGCCGGAACGGCGCGGGCTGGAGGCGCTGCGCAAGGGGCAGTTCGAGGGGCTGGCGGAGGAGATCGGCAGCAATCCGGAACGCGCGCCGGATTTCGGGCTTCCCTTCCCCGATGGCCGCCTGCATCCCTCGGCGGGGGCGACGGTGGTGGGGGCGCGGCGATTTCTGATCGCCTACAACATCAACCTGGAGACGGACAAGCTGGAGACGGCGAAGGCGATCGCCAAAGCCATCCGCACCTCGAGCGGCGGCCTGCCGGCGGTGAAGGCGATGGGGGTGATGTTGCACGCCCCGGAGCGGGCGCAGGTATCGATGAACCTGACCGACTTCGAAACCACCTCGCTGGCGGCGGTGTGGCGGGCGGTGGAAGGGTTGGCGGCCGAGCACGGCACGCGCATCGCGGAGAGCGAGCTGGTGGGGTTGATCCCGCGGGCGGCGCTGGAGGCGGCGGGGGCGGAGATGCTGCGCTTCCAGAGCTTCGCCGCCGACCGCGTGGTGGAGGCGCGGGTGGCGCAGGTGCGCGCGGCGTTGCCCATGCGCCACGCGGCGACGCTGCAACCATTTCTGGCGGCGCTGGCATCGGAGGAGCCGGCGCCCGGCGGGGGCTCAGCGGCAGCGGCGGCGGGCGCGATGGCGGCGGCGCTGGGAGAGATGGTGGCCAAGCTGGCGCAGGCGCGGGCGCGCAAGACGCAGGCCAGCGTGCCGCCGCTGTGGGAGGCGGCGGAGACCGAGCTGCGCGGGCTGGAGGAGGAACTGGCGCGGGCGGTGGACGAGGACAGCGAAAGCTTTTTGGCGATTCGCGCGGCGCGGCGGCTGCCGCGCTCCACGCCGGCCGAGCAGCGGGAGCGGGCGGCGGCGATCGAGGCGGCCACGGTGCTGGCGGCGGAGGTGCCGCTGGGGGTGGCGGCGCGCTGCCTGCGGGTGCGGGAGCGGCTGCGCGAGATGGAGCCGGAGACGCCGGCGGCGATGGCCAGCGACGTCAGGACCGCGCTGGCGCTGGCGGAGGCGGGCTGGCAGGGGGCCCGCGCCAACGTCGCCATCAATCTGGAGGGGCTGACGCCGGAGACGGAAGCCCACCGCCGCATCGCCCTCGCCCTGGGGCGGTTGGAGGCATGATGGCGGCCTCCGGAGTGGCCGGGCGAGGGTGCGCGGGGCGCGGTTTTCGCTTGACTAAAGCCACGGGCTTTATAGATCATCACTTAACAACATTGCCGGGCTTGGCCCCGGACCTCGACGGAGTCCCCTTAGCCTGCTGACCGTTGGAATGCCTTAACGTCCCGAAAAGAATGCCCATGCCTATGTCTCGACGGAATCTTGCCCGCCTCCCCCTGTTGGTACCCGCCGCCGCCGCGTTCCTGCTGGCGGCCGCCGCCGCGACGCCGCCGCCGGCGCCGCCGACGCGCGTGCAGATGGCGCGTTTGCCGCTGGCGTTTGAAGCCAATCAGGGGCAGACCAGCGCCCAAGCGCAGTACCTTGCCCGGACGCAGGGCGGGGTGGTGTTCTTGACGCGCCAGGGCGCGGTGATCAAGACCGCCCGCCAGGCGGTGCGGCTGAGCTTTACCGGCGCGCGCCTGGGCGTGGGGCGGCCGGAGGGGACAGCGGCGGCGCCGGCGCATTATTTTCTGGGCCGCCGGCACTTCACGGTGGCGAGCTACGGGACGATTGCCTATGCCGGCATTTATCCCGGCGTGGACTTGGTCTATCACGGCCGCCAGGGGAACCTCGAATACGACTTCCGGCTCGCGCCCCACGCCGCGGCGCAGCGCATCGCGCTGCAGATCGCCGGCGCACGGCCGCGCCTGAACGCCGACGGCAGCCTGCAGGCGGGCGCGGAGGTGCGCTTCCGCGCTCCGGCGGCCTATCAGGTGATCGCCGGACGGCGGCGCGCGGTGGCGGTGCGGTATGTGCGCCGCGGCCGCAGCTTCGGTTTCGCGCTGGGCGCCTACGACGCCACGCAGCCGCTGGTGATTGACCCGATCCTGGAATTCTCCAGCCTGCTGGGCGGCACCGGCTACAACCAGGCGCAGGCGGTGGCGGTGGACGGCAGCGGCGCTGGCTATATCGCCGGCTACACGCTTTCGACCAACTTCCCCACGGTCAATCCGATCCAGGCCAACCTGGCGGTGGGCACGTTCGGCAGCAACTACGACGCGTTCGTGGCCAAGATCAAGCCCGACGGCAGCGGCCTGGTCTACTCCACCTATCTGGGCGGCACCGGCGACGACCGCGCCACCGGCATCGCGGTGGATGCGACCGGGGCGGTGTACGTGTGCGGGTTCACCACCTCGACCGATTTCCCCACGGTGGCGCCGCTGCAGGCCAGCAATGCCGGCGGCTATGACGCCTTCGTCGCCAAGCTGAACCCCGCGGGCTCGGCGCTGGTGTACTCGACCTACCTGGGCGGCTCGCTGGACGACCGCGCCAGCGCGATCGCGCTGGACGGCGTGGGCGACGCCTACGTCAGCGGCACCACCTCGTCCACCAACTTCCCGGTGTCGGCGAGCCGGCCACGGGCCAGCTTCAACGGCACCACGGACGCGTTCGCGGCCGAAATCAATCCTGGCGGCAGCGCCCTGATCTGGTCCACCGACATCGGCGGCTCGGGGGTGACCAACGGCAACGGCATTGCGGTGGACTCCACCGGCAACGCCTATGTGGTGGGCTCGACCACGTCGAACGACTTCCCGGTCACGCCGGGCGCCTATCGGACCTCGCTGGCGGGCAAGGAAAACGGCTTCATCACCGAGATTGACCGCTCCGGCAGCCGCTTCGATTACGCCACCTACCTGGGCGGCAGCAAAACGGACGAGATCAACGCGGTCTCGGTGGACGCCGCCGGCAACGCTTTCGTCACCGGCGACACCAACTCGATCAACATCTTCCCCACCGCCTCCAGCGCCTTTCAGCAGAGTTTCGCCGGCGGCTCCAACGACGCCTTCGTGGCGGAGATCAACGGTTCCGGCACCACGCTGATCTACGGCAGCTATTTGGGCGGCAGCGCCAACGACGAGGGGACCGGGATCGCGGTGGACTCGACCGATGAAGCCTACGTCACGGGCTTCACCACCTCGAGCGACTTCCCCACCACCAGCAACGCGCAGCAGACCACGCTGGGCGGGGTGTCGGACGCCTTCTTGGCGAAGTTCGACGCGGTGGGCCAGAAGCTGCTGTACTCGAGCTTTTTGGGCGGACAGCAGAACGACGCCGCCTATGGCATCGGCTACAACCCGGGCGCCGGGGGCAGCGCCTCCGCCAGCCTGTACATCGTGGGCTTGACGTCGTCGGGCAACTTCCCGACCACCAGCGGCGCGTTCCAGACCAGCCTGAACAGTTCCAACGACGCCTTCGTGGCCAAGTTCGTGACCGCGCCGCAAGGCGTGTTCAGCCCGACGCAACTGGGCTTCGCGGCGCAGGCGCCGACGGTGGCGAGCACGTCGCAAGCGGCGATCTTCACCAACGGCGGCGAGCTGCCGCTCATCATCAGCGGCATCACCACCACCGGGCCGTTCACGGAGAAGGATAATTGCAGCGCCAACGGCGGCGTGCTGCAGCCGGGGCTGAGCTGCACCATCAACGTCACCTTCACCCCCACCGCCACCGGCAACATCACCGGCACCGTGGTGGTGAGCGACAACGCCCCGGGCGGGTCGCAGACGCTGCCGCTGGAGGGCCAGGGCGGGGACTTCACGCTGGCGGCCTCGCCCACGACCACCACGGTGGCGGCCGGCTCCAGCGCCACTTATTCGCTGCAGGTCTCGCCCGCGATCGGCTACACCCAGGTGGTGACGCTGAGCTGCGCCGGCATCGGCTCGACGCAAAACGCGACCTGCACGCCCTCGCCGACCACGCTGACCATGAACGGCAGCACCGCCTCGACCGCGACCATCACGGTGAACACTACGGTGCGGCCGGCGGCGATCCCGCCCGCGCCCACGATCCCGCCGGGACCGTGGACCTGGCTGGCGCTGTTGGGGCTGGCGGGCGCGACCGCGAGCGGGTTATGGGCCTGGCGGCGGGGCATGCCGCGGCGGGCGCGGCTGGGCTGGCTGGGCGCGGCGCTGATCGCCGGGTGGGCGCTGGCGGCGGTGGCTTGCGGCGGCTCGACCACCAACCCCGGCACTGCAGCGGGCAATTACACGCTGACGTTCACCGGCACGGCAGGCTCGGCCAGCCACAATGTACCGGTGACCCTGACGGTGGATTGAGGACCGCGCGCGCTCCGGCTGCGCCGGAGCGCGCGGGACCGGCTCGCGGCTGCTACAATCAGAGAAGCGTTGGCCCGGAGGCAGCACCTCCCGGAGGTTCTACGAGATGTTTGCCCGCCCCTTCTCTTCCCTAGTGTGCCCGCTCCTTGCCCTGGCGCTTCCTGTAGGCGCGGCGGCCGCCGATCTGAGCGGCGCGGCGCAGGCGGTGATGCCGCAGTCCACGCGGCAGGTCATCTCGCTCGACTACCACAAGCTGGCCGCCGATCCGTTGGCGCAGGAGCTGGAGGCGCAGGTGCTGCCGCCGGAGATGCGGAGCCTGAGCACGCTGCTGGCGCACGGCGGGGTCAACGCGGCCAACGACCTCAACCGGCTGACCTTCGCCACTTTTTCGGCGGCCAAGGGCATCGGGCTGATCGGGGTGGCGGAAGGCAACCTCGGCGGGCTGCAACTCAGCAAGTTTTACACCCGGACGAAACAGCGGCCGAATCCGCCGCAGATTGACGGCGTGGACGTGTACGAGTTCGCCGGGCTGACGTTCTTCATGCCCGACAACGCCACC